>CAYUXU010000045.1:0-7821 GCA_964449005.1 uncultured Erysipelotrichaceae bacterium
TTTCTAAAAAAATATAGTGGTATTAGAAAAGACGATTGTTTTACTACTGATGAAATTACCAAGTATTTAGAGGATGAGGCTTTAAATGATTGGGAATTTCATCATATTATTATTGATGAAGGTCAGGACTTTTTCCCAAAGCATATTGAGTTACTTCAAGCAATCGCTCAAATTCATAACGGGTTCTTCTATATCTTTTACGATCGTAATCAATTAGTTCAAATGCGAGAAGAGAACCCTTTCAAGTGGCAAGAAAAAATAGATTGCCGCTTAGTTCTTTATATAAATTGCCGCAATACTAAGAATATTGCTGAAACATCATATTCTGTTTTAGAATTAGAAAATTTAAAACTAAGAAGTAAAGTAGAAGGGTATAAACCAACCTTCAAAGCTGTTGTGTCAGATGATAAAGAAAATTATCTGAATGAGATTGAAAAATTAATTGATAATTATCTTGAAGCAGGATTTAAACATGATAATATAACTGTTTTAACTTTAGGTAAACTCGATGACTCGCTGTTAAATGGTTTGTCCAAAATTGGTGAACATCGTATTAATACAATGACTCGAGCAGAAAAGCAAGTCTTCTTCACAACAGCACGAAAATTTAAAGGTCTCGAATCAGATATAATAATTATTATTGATTTAAATAAAGATTCATTTAAAAAGGAAGAAGACAAACGTCTATTTTATGTTGCTACATCACGAGCAAAACTTCATCTTGATTTAATCTTTCAAGGCAAAAAGGTCGACCAGGAGGTCTTTATTGCTTCCTTAACTAAAAAGGATTATAAACATCTTAAGCCAATTATTGAAGAAACATTGAAGGTAAAAGTGCTTGGCCAATAATTTGACAATTATTGTTAATTAAGTGAAAATAAGACTAGTTTTATTTAAAGGAGTATCTATGAACAATTCGGCATTTAAATATATAATTCGGGTTCTTGGCCAAAAGATTTTAGCTTTGGCTGTTTTCTTACTAGGTTCTTTTGGGTATATTAATCTATTAATTTCAATCTTCTTTATTTTTGTGGTTTTGATTACTTTAATTTCACTTTTATATCTAAACAAAGCTCATCCGAAAGTTCTCGAAAAACGAAACCAAATTGATCCGAATACTCCTAATACTGATAAAATATTATTACTACTTTTTTGGCTTTTAAACTTCTTTGGAATTTATTTTATAGCGGGAACCTCTGCGAAAGATACTAATCTTGATTTATTTACTTTTGGGGTCGGTTTATTCGTTTTAATCATTGCAACGTTAATCACCACTAGTGCTTTGGCGATAAATCCTTTTTTAGAGAACACCGCCGTTATTCAAAGTAATCACTACGTTGTCAAAGAAGGGGTCTATAAAATAGTTCGACATCCAACTTATTTTGCGAGTATCTTAAGTAGTCTTGGAGTGGGTTTAATTTTTCAGAGTATTCCGGTTTTTATTGTAATGTTATTAATTTGGATAATTTTAGTTATTCGAACTTACTTAGAAGATAAAATGTTAATTGAGAATCTTCCTGGCTATCAAGAATATAGTGAAGAGGTAAAAGATCGCCTCGTACCATTTATGTGGTAAAATGATGCATCCTCTGATTCAAAAGCTTTACAAAAAGATAATCGTTTCAACCCAAGCTTATTCTGATACCCCACTTTTTGGCCCAACTTATATGAAAGCGATGGCTGAAAGTGCTTTAAAAGGTGGTGCGGCTGGCATCAGAGCTTGTTATAAAGCTGATATTGCTGCAATTCGTAGCTTGGGAGAATTTCCTTTAATAGGTATAGATAAAGTTGATCCTGCTTTAAAGTCGGGTGTTTTTATTACTCCAAATATTACCTCTGCAATTAACGTTATTGAAGCGGGAGCTGATATTGTTGGGGTTGATGCTCGAATCAATCAGCATCGCAGCTATCAAGAGCTTTATAACCTTTTAAAAGAAATTAAATCACTTTATCCAGATATTTTAATTATGGCAGATTGTGTCGACTTTAAGGACGCCCAATATGCCGAGGCAAGTGGTTTGGTTGATATCTTGGCTACGACTTTATCTGAAGTAGTCATTAGTGGCAAACCTGATTTAGCTTTAATTAATGCAATGAAAAGCGAATTATCTTTACCAGTTAATGGCGAAGGTGGTATTTGGGAACTAGGGGACTTAAAAGCAGTCCTTGCTGCAGGAGCTGATATGGTGACAATTGGAACCGCTATCTCGCGACCGCATTTAATTACGGAACGGTTTGTTTTATTTAATGAAAAAACAAGAGGAGAGCGCTAACTTGCTTATTTCTTCGATTATCGTTATTATTAAAGCGTTAAATTAGATTTAGGGAAATTATGAAAGAGATTTATTTATTATTATCTTATAGTGGTTCAGTGCCATCACATTTGATTCATTATTACACAAAAGACCCATATGCCCATGCTTCCATTTCTTTGGATAAGGAATTAAAAGAAATGTATAGTTTTGCGCGATTAAAACCAAACAATCCGATGATTGCGGGTTTTGTGCACGAAGATTTAGAGAATGGCACTTTTAAGAAATTTCATAATGCGACGTGTCGTTTATATGCCTTAAAAATATCAGATGGGCAATATCGAAAATTACTAGCAGAAATCACAAAATTTAAACATCAAAGAAAACGCTATAGTTATAACTTTATCGGTGTTTTTGGTGCAATATTTAATAAACCAATTGAAAGAGAATTTAGATATTTTTGTTCACAATTTGTGGCTACTGTTTTACACAATAGTGATATTAGAATTGTTGAGAAACCACCAGGATTAACTAAACCAATGGATTTTGCGGAACATGAAGAACTTAAGTTAATCTATGAAGGACGTTTACACGATTATCCTCAAGTTTTAAAGCAATCAGTTGTTTAGTTTTTTAGTATGACCTAAGTAACTACTTTAAAAAAGGTAGTTTAACAATGACAAAATGTCACTAAGGAGCAAGATGCGAGCCCTGAAAAATTGGCTAAGTCGCCAACATTTGAATTTTAATGCTTTACGGTATCTTTTAAAATATGAATTTACTTTTAAAACCAAGAAGAATCTTTTTTATCGATTACGTTGTTTATCATCTGGTTTTACAAGTGAGAAGCCTGATATTTATAATTGGGAATCTTTTAAAGATCGCCATAAATATTTATCTGATTTCGCTCGTTATAAAACCCAGTCAATTAATAATATTTATAGTGTCGTAATCAACGATAAATTTTTATTTGAACAAGTTATGATCCCTCATAAATTAACGGCTCAGATGCTTGGGATGATTTTAAAGGGAAAGATTTTCTTAGCTGAAAAAGAAGCAACAAGTGATGACTTTCTAAAGTTACTTATCAAAGAACGCCATTTATTACTAAAACATAACAAAGGTGGCGGTGATGAGGATATTATTTATTTAAAGATGGAAGGCGACCAAATTTTTCTAAATAATGGGAAAATTTCTGATACTAAATTAATTGAAAAAATCGCCCAATTAACTACTTATCAAATTTGTGAGTATCTTTTTCCGGCTGAGTATTCAGCAAAAATATATCCCAATACTTTAAATACGATTCGAGTTATCACGATGCGTGATCCGAAAACTGGTGAAATATTTATTCCTATCGCAATTCATAAGTTTGGAAGCCGGCTAACCGAACCAGTCGACAATTTTCATCGTGGTGGGGTAACGGCTTTAATTGACTTAGAAACAGGAATCCTACAAAAAGCTGTGCAGCCAAAAAACCATAATAAAGCAATAACTTGGATTTATCATCATCCCGATACGGATGCTTTAATTACCGGTATCGAAGTTCAGGATTGGGTAAAAGCAAAAGAAAGTGTTATTAAACTGGCTAGTTCTTTTACTTACTTGTCATATGTCGGTTGGGATATTGCCTTAACAAATAAAGGGCTCCGCGTTATTGAAGGAAATAATTTCAGCGATGTCAATCTTTTACAAATCCATCAACCATTATTAATCAATCAGCGCGCTCAAAATTTTTATCGCTATCACAAAATTATAAAATAAGGATTTGGGAGTTTAAATGGTTAAACTAGGTGTTTCAATTTATCCAACATTAAGTATAGAAAAAGCTTTCCAAGGTTTAAAACAGGCAAATGATTTTAAACTTGATTTTATTTTCACTTCCTTACATCTTCCCGAAAGTAAAAAAGAAAACATCAAAAAACTTGATGAATTCTTTAAAGAAGCAATTAAGTTAGATATTTTTACCATCGCCGACATTAGTCCCAGCACAATTGATGTTTTTAAGGAAAATAATTTAAATTTAGATATTTTAAAAAAATGGGGTATTAAAGCTTTACGTTTTGATTATGGCTTTAGTTTTCCTGATATTTTAGAGATTTTAAAATTAACCGGGCTCGAACCGGTTTTAAATGCCAGTGATTTAAATGTTAGCGAGGTTAAAGAATTCTTGAGCCTTAGTAGGAAAAAAGAATTAACCTTAATCCATAACTTCTATCCAGCACCAGAAACTGGATTAAGTTATGAGTATTACTTGCGACAAAATAAAGATTTTAAAGAATTGAATTTAAAGATTGGAGCTTTTATTCCAAGTTTAAATAACCCGCGCCAACCACTATTTGCTGGCTTACCTACTTTAGAAAGACATCGCCAGCAAAATCTAGATTTATTAGTCTTAGAACTCTTATCAAATTCGGATCTCGATTATTTATGCTTTGGAGACCCATTAGCGAGTACTGATGAAATTAATTTAGTTAAAGATTTAATTAATCGTATCATTCCTTTATCTGCCACTTTAATATCTAACTTGCCACCAACGGTAATTGATCTTTTAAATAAAGAACACCAAAGTCGCCCCGATGAGGCTGAATATGTAATTCGATCTAACTATAGTCGGAGTATTCCGACTCCTAGTGGTATTATTATTGAACCTTTTAATACTGTTAATCGACCAGCTGGTAGTATTACAATTGCTAATAATTTAGCGGGCCGCTACGTGGGAGAACTTCAAATCGTAAAGCAGGATTTACCACCCAAAGCGAGTGTTAATGTCGTCGGATATTTATCTAAAGAGGCTACTTTACTTTTGCCCTTTATCAAAGGCAAAGATTGCTTCAAATTTATCTTAGAAACGGTTGACAGTAAATTGATAAAATGATATATTGATTAAGCATTTGTAACGCACGAGGGCCTGTAGCTCAGCTGGTTAGAGCGCACCCCTGATAAGGGTGAGGTCGATGGTTCAAGTCCATTCAGGCCCACCATATAAATGTTTTCTGGGGTCTTAGCTCAGCTGGGAGAGCACCTGCCTTGCACGCAGGGGGTCATCGGTTCGATCCCGATAGGCTCCACCAAATAGTAAATCCTAACCACATAAGTGGTTTTTTTATTATATAAAAATGGTTGATATTCTTTTATGAAACTCTTAACTTGTGTCTTTAAAAATATCAGTTATAATTATGATATATTCTTTTTAAAAATATCTATTAAATTGATATTTTTTAGTTATAAATTTTTTAAATAGTTTCTATTTTAATCATTTTATAAAATTTCAGGAGGGAATGAGTGATGGGAGCAAAAAAGCTTGAAGATTTATTTAAGAAATTTTATTTAAATCTTAAGGCTCTCAAATACTTGTTGACTATTGAAATTAATAATAAGGTGAAAATATCTTTTTGGAATCGAATCAAAGCGTTACGTCATGGATTTGCCAGCTGCCGCTATGAGCTCTATAATTTTGACCAGCATAATATCCGCGACTTTGTATCAGACTTTGCGGATTGGAAAACTTCTGCAATTAATGATCCTTATATAATCGTTACTAAAGATAAATTTTTGTTTGAACATTTATTAAAAACTTATGAAATCACCCCTAAAAATTATGGCTTTATTAAAAATAAAGAAATCATATTCCAAAATAAAGTAATAACGTCAGAAACTTTAATCAAGATTATTGAAGATAAGCAAAGTCTTATTTTCAAATCAAATCAGGGTAGTGGCGGGGCTGGTGTTTTTAGAATTGATTTTATTAATAATCTATATTTTGTTAATAAAAAACTAATTACTAAAGAAGCTTTATTAAAATTAATCATGACTTTTAATGATCATATTATTTCAGAAAGTCTTGTGCCAATTCAATTTGCTAAGGAAATCTTTCCCGATACAATTAATACTATTCGAATCATAACCATGCGTGACCCAATTACTAGTGCGGTTTTTATCCCTTTTGCGATACATAAATTTGGCTCTGTTAGTAGTATCCCAGTCGATAACTTTGCCAAAGGCGGGATTGTTGTCAAGATTGATGTTGAAACCGGAACTTTGTCAAAGGTAGCTCAAAAAGGCACACCAAGTCAAGTTATTTGGTATGATCATCATCCTGAAACTAAAGTTTTAATTAAAGGCAAGATTATCCCAGAGTGGGCTAAAATAAAAAAACAATTACAGCTTTAGCAAAAGAATTAAATTATTTACATTATATTGGTTGGGATATCGCATTAACTCCAGATGGAATTAAAGTTATTGAAGGTAATAGCTTTCCTGATTTGAAGATCTTTCAAATCTATGGACCAATTTTAGAAGATGAACGGGTCCGAAACTTCTATCGCTTTCATAATATAATAAAATAATCACTAGTTTGATAAAACAGAGATAAATATTTAAGAAGGAGACGTTTATGGAAATTAAACAAATTAGAGAAAATCTTTATAGCATTGAAGAAGGAATGGTAAGATGTTTTTTAGTATTGGGTAAAACTGAAGCACTATTAATTGATACAGGAATTAAAAAGGGTTTGAAAAAGAAAATTGAAGAGATTACCAATTTACCGATAAAAGTAATTTTGACTCACGGTGATTCTGATCATACCACTGCTAAAGATGAATTTACTGAGGTATATGCTCATCCGATTGAAATTGAATTTAAAAATCTAAAAGAAGTTTTACCATTAACGAAAGATACCATAGAGATTGGAGAATTCAAGCTTGAGATTATTTTAATCCCTGGTCATACGCCGGGCAGTATTGCCTTGCTAGAAAAAACACAGCGATTTTTAATCAGCGGTGATAGTGTCTCTGAAGCTACGATATATATGTTTGGGAAAGGTCGCAATATTTTTGCTTGGCGAGATAGTCTTCATATCTTAGCTAAATATAAAAATGATTTTGATGTTATTTATGCTTCTCATGGTCCGGTCGCCATAGCACCAGATCAAATAGATGCTTGTCTTAGTTTAATCAATGAGACCTTAAGTGGAGAAATTCCAGGTATGAAAGCTCCCGATAATTTTGATGCTTTAGTTAAGGTATATCAATCTAAAGATAAGAGGGCGTCTATGTATTATATTGCTGATTAGAATTAACTATTAATAAGATATTTATTAAATAAAAAAAGTTGTGTTGCCACAACTAATTTTATTAAAGGCTTATCAATATACTTAGACTAAAGTTTCATATTGTTTAATCAAAGTTTCTAAACGGTTTTTTCTCTCGATTGTTTTTTCAATTAACTTCTCTAAAGCTATTTCACCATCGTGAGTTAAAGTATACATTCGCTTTTGTGGTCCTTGTGCACTGTCTGACCAATCAGAAGCTACCAAATACTCATCTTCCATGGTTCGTAAATTACGATAAATAGTTGAGATGTCAACTTGATCACTTTCAAAGCCAAACTTGTTGAGATTTTCCATTAGTTCATAACCATAAGATGGTTTTTCTTTTAATAATACTAATAAATAAGCTTGAAGACCATGACCAAAGTGTCGCCGGCCTCTTCCTGATTTTTGAAAGTGGCGTTGTTTTCTTCCATGTTCAAATCTGTTTCGCATCGCTTCCCTCCTTTCTATCTGCAA
>CAYUXU010000046.1:0-7776 GCA_964449005.1 uncultured Erysipelotrichaceae bacterium
ATGATGTTTTATATCAAATGAAATATCATGGGTACTTATCTGATTTAGAATATCAATTAGCTTTAAAAGTTAATTTAGAAGATCTTTTAGTTGATCCAAGCTCGATGGGAATCTTTACGAAAGATAAATATATTACAGTAGTTAATACCGTTGTCGAAGAAGCCAAAGCACTAGGTTATAATCCTTTTGGTACACCAATGCATATTTATACTAGTGTTAGAAAAAATGTCCAAGATACGATTGAAGACATGGAAGAAGGCAAAACCATGGTTGAATTTCCGAACGAACTTATGGAATCAGCTTCAGTTGTCATTGAAAATAATACCGGTCGGATTGTTGGAATTGGTGGTGGAAGAAAAACCGCATTACTTGGATATAATCGAGCGACTGAAGGTAACTTCCAACCAGCTTCAGCTGTTAAACCAATTTTAAGTTATGCCTTAGCTTATGAATATTTAGGCTGGTCAACCTCACACGTTATTGAAGACCGCCCATCATACTACAGTGGAACCAATATTGTAATTGGAAACTCTGATGGACGCTACCGTGGTGAAGTTTTAATAACTGAAGCCTTAGCTCAGTCTTATAACTTACCCGCTTATTTAACTCTAGAAGAAATCCATAGTAAAATTGGTGCTGGTAAAATTCGTGAATACTTAAGAAGTGTTGGTTTTAGAGAATCCACTGTCAATAGCTACAACTTACAATTTGCGATTGGTGGCTCTAACTTTATGGTTTCACCAGTTGAATTAGCTGGAGCCCACTCCGTCTTATATAGTGGTGGTAATTATACTAAACCACATATTATTGATAAGATCGATTTAAACGAAGGCGAACCATATGAAGCTAATTATGTTAAAACCCAAGTTATATCACCTGAAGCCGCCTATTTAGTTTCAAGATTAACTTTAGAAGCAGTCAATAATTCAATTGGTGGTTATATGACTTTATTAAAGAGAAGTCATCCCATTTTTGGTAAAACTGGTACCTCAGATTATGGAACCGCTGGTAGGCCATATGGCATCCCAACTGGAGCCGGTAAAGAAAAATGGATGGTAGTTGCCAACAGTCAATATACCATTGGTGTCTGGATTGGTTTTGATAAGCCAGTTCGAGGTAAAACTACTTACTTAACTAATGCCTATAACCGAATGAACATCACCGGAAAAATGTCACGGGTTATTTTAGATGCAGTTGAAAAAGGTAAACGCAAACCAACCGACATCAAGCGCCCAGCAAACGTTGTTTCGATCCAACATATTATTGGTACCTTCCCATATGCTAGTCCGGTTGAAAACATGGATCCAAAATATATCGTTTCTGGCTTAATCCGAAAAGAAAATGCCATCTTAACTAATTTAGTTGATGACACCGTGATTGATGATATTACAGAATTTAATGTAACCAAAGGAGCTACAACTGCCGAAACCCAAAATATCAGCTTTAGCTTCGCACAATATCCCGGTAAAATTGGGATTGATGATACTTATGACTTAATGCTGGGTAGTTCAAAACGAGGTACCGGAAGACGACTCTTTTTACCAAGCTGGATTTATGGTGGAGTAAATTATAAAGTTGATATTTATGATGAGTCTGACCATTTAATGCAAACCCTTAATTTCCTTGAACCAAATGGTCAAGCTACCATTGATATTGTGCCAGGGCACAACCTTAAGGTATGTGGTTACTATGGTTATCAATCAGGAGAAAAACGTGGTGGACAAATTTGTCATAATATCGAAATAGAAGATGAATCCGTCGTGATTCCAGAGTTTACTAGCACCGTAGAAGTGGATGCATTCATTACCTTATACAACTTAACTAATTGGCAATATGAAACTGTTCCAAGTCCAACTTTTCCACTTCTAGGCACTCTTGCGGGTGCCTATCGTAATTCTACCCGAATTAATAATATGACGATAAGTATGAGCAATCTGAACTTAGCGACTCGGGTCAGAAAATATGGTGATTGGCAAATCAAATTACCTGAAAATAAAAATTTACAAGAAGTAACTACTTGGGGTAATAATATTGGTGTTTCAATCGATCCTGGGGTCATCGTTGATCCAGAAGTTATTGTGGCTAGTTTTGATATCTCGGGGACTAATTATTCTGGAGGAACCTTAGTTGATATGTCTTCCTTAGTTGATGTTGTCGCAAGATCATAAATCAGGATTTTGGTAACGACAGAAATTAAAGAAGGGGCAATCATCACAAAGTGGTTGCCGCGCTTTACATTTATATCTACCAAATAATATTAATAAATGGTGCGCTTGATTCCAGCGCTCCTTTTTTATATTTTGATTTAAGGCTACTTCAACCTGAGCTACATTCGCATCTTCTGAAGCGAGTCGAAGCCGTTTTGCGACCCGAAAGACATGAGTATCAACCGCGATTGCCGGAATCTTAAACCACTCTGACAAAACTACATTAGCAGTTTTAGGACCAACTCCCGGTAAAGTCATTAATTGGGCTTGGGTGTTAGGAAGCTTTGAATCAAACTGAGTGACAATGATTTGAGCCATGGCAACCAAGTTTTTGGCTTTTGTTTTATAAAGACCAATTCTCTTAATTATTTTGGCGACAGCTTCACTAGTAGCTAAAGATAAATCATAAAATGTTGGATAGGCCTTAAATAAATTAGGAGTAATCTGATTAACAACCACATCGGTGCTTTGAGCCGAAAGCATGACTGCCACTAATAATTGATAACCGTCTTGATAATTCAGCTCGGTTTTGGCATTAGGAAACATAATAGTTAGTTCATCTAAGATTTGATCACTACTTTTTACTTTCATTTTGTTTATTCTCCAAAATCCGATTAATGTAATTAAAATTTAATTTTTTCGCAACTACGGCGTAACGTAAAGCATCAATAATATCAAATTTTTGATAAGTTTTAATCCATTTATTTAATTGGACCATTTCTGGTTGCGTCAGAGGTCTCCCAAATTCTTCTTCAAATAAAAGAAAAATTTCCTTTAAATCAATTTTATCCAAAGGAACTGGTAAAAAAACATTTGAATAATCAAAACTAATGTGGTCAGCTTGAATAGTTAATCTGAGATAATTTTTTAAGCTTAAACTAGTAATCAATTCATCAATTTTGTCTAATGATAAGTTACACTTTTGACTAATTACTTGCGGGTTAAGTTCTTGATGAGTCGTAGTTAAATAATCAATCATTAATAAAACTAGAGCTTCCTCACTAGTCAAATTTAAACTATTAATATTTTCTAATAGCCAATATGTTTTATTAATATGGGGCTCGTCCCACCAGTTCATAAGCGTACCTCTTTATAATAGATTGAAAGTAATTCTTTAGTTAAATAACTATAGCGTAATTCAATATGCTGATCATAGACCAAATAAATTGGTTCGTTCTTATAAATCCCTAGAACGATTTTCGGATCTTCTAAAACGTGCTGATTTTGAGCTTGATGTAGGATTGTTGTTTCGTCATAGGTTTCATAGAGAGCTTTATAAATTACACTTGAGTTTAAATCATACCAAACTAAATAATCGGCTGCTTCAATTTCTACTTTTGCGACATAATATACTTCTTCATAGCTATAGCGAGATACTATTTCACCTTTTAAGTAGAGGTATTTATCTAACATTAAGTTTAAAATTTGTCGGTCTTGGTAATTTTGAACATTCAAAGGACCACTAATAAAAGAATTAATATTAAAAATAACTAAAAATATCAAAAATGAAATTAAAGTCAATGTCCAAATTGAAGATCTAATTCTTTGTCGCATACTACCTCTTTCTTAAAAAAATTATAGCATAGATTAGACCAATTAAAAATTGAGATTGCATCTTTTTTCAAGAAGTGTTACTCTTTTAAAGAGAGGTCAAAATGAAAAAATTGAAAAGAATCCTAATCTTCATTTTAGCTATTGCAGCTATTGGAGTAGTCTTATATAAAGCTTGTGAAAAGAAAATCGCCCCCCAAATTGATATTGGAACCTTTAATTTAGTTGAAGTAGAAGAAACTTCTTTAAATGCCTATGATAAACGGGAAGACGGCGACTATTATTTATTAATCCTTGGCAACGACGCTGATAGCCAATATTTGTTGGAACATATTTTAGTACCGTTAAATGATGAATTAAAGAAGCACCCCTTCCCAAGTTTAGAAGTAGTGAAACTTAGTGATGATGATATAAGTTTAGTGGAATTAAAAAAGCGTTGGGAAATCAACGGATTCCCAAGCTTTGTTAAAATAACCGTCTTAAACCAAGATGCTGAAATTACTTCAAAACTGGAATGGACGAAAGAAACTCCTTTCGATGTCGATGATTTAAAAGACTGGCTTGATGAAAATGGACTTTGGCCAGAAGTTGTTAGTTATCGTAATTAATTAAAGTAAATTTATAAAATTAAGAGCTAGTTGAGCAGCCCGCTGACTAGCTTTTTTTAAGTTTGCTTGATAAGCACTAACATTATTACTTGAAAAAACTAGATCACTAATACTTCGAATAATCAACCAATCAAGATGATAAAAATTTGCTACTTTAGCGATTGCTGCGGCTTCCATATCAGCACATAAAGCAGTTGGGAAATATTTATTAATTAAATCAAGTTGAGTATTTTCACTAATAAACTGATCACTACTGACTATATCTCCAAAATAGACTCGCTCTTGCTTGGTAATAATTTGATTAATCTTTAAACTTAATAAAGAGCTAACCGTACTAGTTATTTTAGTTTCTTGAAAAGATCTTTGATAACCAAATGCCGTTAAATCAAAATCAGCTTCTGCTACTTGGCGACCAATAATAACATCACCAATTATTAAATCTTCTTTTAAACCTCCAGCGCTTCCTACATTAATTAAAAATTTAATTGGATAGTTTTCAATTAAAGCAGTAGTAACTAAGGCAGCGTAAACTTTACCCACTCCACTTGTTACAACGACTACTGGTTGCTTTTTTAAAGTAGCTTGATAAAATTTGATTCCTTTTATTTCTTGAAGAGAAATATCTTCACATAAATTTAGAAAAGCTTCAAGCTCTTGGTTTAAAGCGGTAATTATTCCAATCATAATTTTTTTTGTGCCACAATTAAGTAGCGTTCTCCTTCTTTAATACCCGATTTAGTAAAGTCAGTATAAAATTTAAAAGTAAAACCAACTTCTTTTAAAATTCTTTGAATCTCAAAGATATCAAAAACAATTTGTTGGTGAACTTCTGTCAAAATTTTATCTTCTACCCAAAAAGTAAAATGATGTTGGAGCGTGTTTTGATGAGTTTCAATTACCCATTGATATTCTCCTAAGCTAACTTTACCTTCTTCAATAAACGGCTCTAGAAACTCTTTTAAACGGTCTTTCGATAAAATATCAAATAAAAGTTTTCCCTCATTTTTTAAAGCTAAATAGGCTTTATTAAAAAAATCTTCTAGCTCTTGTAGCGACGCTAGATAATTTAAACTATCACAAAAACAAATTACATTATCGAACTGGGCTTGATAATCTATTTCTAAAAGGTTGACTTTTTGAAAGCTAACTAAGTTAGCTTCTGGTTTCTGGCGAGCTAGCGCTAACATATTTTCACTTAGATCGGTCGCTAAGACTTGATAACCTTTTTTAGCTAAAGCAATGCTAATTTCTCCTGTTCCAGCCGCCACTTCTAAAATATTGCCAAGGTTGCCGTGGGTCACCACAAAATCAACCCATAAGGCTGTGGCAGAATCATCTTTGACTAATTCATCATAAAACTCAGCTAAAACTTGATACATTAATACGGCACTACTTTCATATTGGACCATAACTTTTCTAATTGGAACTGATCACGAGTAATTTGATCAAAAATATGAACGACAATATCATTGAGATCAATTAAAATCCAACCGGTTAAAGCTCGTCCTTGAATGGAACGGACTTCAATTTCTTGTTCTTTACAATATTTTAAAATCGCATCACGTAAAGCATCCATTTGACGAATATTTCCGGCTGTCGCTAAGATGAAATAATCCATGAGACTACTTTTACCTTCAAAATCAATTAATACTAAATTAATAGCTTGTTTTTCATCTAAGACCGAAATGATATTTTGTTTCAAATCACTCATTAATGTTGCTCCTTTATCTTTTCTAACACAATACTTTCAATTACCTCTTTTCCTAAATTAATATTTTCTAAACACAGTTCTTGTAAATCGGTTACCGGATACGGTCGAGTATCTTCTACTTTATCAGCACAATAAATAATTAAACTTAAAAGTCGTTTTGATTTACCATCAGTATGATGTTTAATTGCTAGTAAAACATCTTTGTCTACGACTCGAAATTTCTCTTTAACTAAAATTGAACCAACATAACTATGCCAGAGACTTTTTGGCGTTTCTAATAACTCTGGAAAATAATGTTGCATATATAAATAAAGTGTTGCCTCTGGTACTTCTTTTCCAAAATCATGTAAATACCCCGCCAGTAATGCTTGATTTAAATTCACATTATATTTTCGGGCTAATTTAACAGCAAACTCAGCAACTTTTAAACTATGTAAATAACGTTTTTCACTAATAAAATTCTTTAAGAAATCTAAATAATATAAAACATTATTATTGATATATTGATTGACACTATAAGGAAGATAAGTAAAATCTCCTTCCTTTATCTTAGTACTGGAAGCTGGATGGGGTTTTATCTCTACTTTAAGAAAGTTGCTTTTAATGGCTTTTTCAGCACGTGATACAACTACAAACTGTACCATCTGAACTAAGGCTTCATGTTGATGCCAACTATCTAAACTAGCTAACTGATCGTCACCAATAATCCAATAAAAATCGAGATGAGGATATTTTCTTTTTAATAAAGAAACCGTATTAATGGTATAAGAAGGAGTCGGTAAGCTTGCTTCTAAAGTTGATACTTGCATGTAGCGATATGGTTTAATGGCTAATTTAATCATATTAACGCGGTGCCCAAAAGATACAGCATGTTCATTTTTCAAAGGAGCTTGAAAAGTTGGCATAAACCAAATCTCATTTAAGGCCAACTGTTTCTTTACAGCTTTAGCAATATATAAATGACCCTCATGAATTGGATCAAAACTTCCTCCTAAAATACCTACTTTTCTCATTTTGGTAAACTAATCACTCCTTTTTTACTTCGACGATACAAAACAATTACTCGACCAATGATTTGAACAATTTCACTATGGGTGCTTGCTGCCATCTCAATCGCAGCCTCATTAACCGTTAGTGGACTAGTTTTCAGTAATTTAATTTTAATTAATTCATGGGCTAATAAAGCATCGTTAATACTTTGAATTTGTTGGTAACTAATTCCATCTTTACCAATTTGAAAGTAAGCTTCCTTTTGATTAGCTAATCCCTTTAAATATCTTTTTTGTTTATTAGTTAACATTAAATTAACGCCTTTCTAACGACTACCTCAACGGCTTCAGCTACGTAAATTATAACTTCTTGAAGCGGTTTCGTAACTTTAATCCAACCTAATCCTTTGACGACAATATCAAAAGGTGGTTCAATTAAATTAATTCTTTTTTTCTTTATTTTTAAATCTTTTGTTTTTAGTTGTTGATAATGATCAACAATTTCAGCATCGTTTAATCCAGTTAGTTTACCACGATGAATTTTTAAAGATTCACTGAAATAAAAGATTAAACTAGCCCTATCTTGTGGTATAACATCTAATTTTACCAAGTTAGCAATTGTAAAACTTTGGGGTTGATAAATTTGATAAATTTTGGGTTTTAATGGTACTTTTATCGTAACATATTTAATATCTTCAGGTCGAATATAC
>CAYUXU010000047.1:0-7738 GCA_964449005.1 uncultured Erysipelotrichaceae bacterium
CAACCGTTTATCCATATCCAATTACAATTAGTGGAGTAACAGCCATAAATAAATCCTATCCAAACTTTTTTGAAGATCTAAAACGAATTGGGATAAAAATGGAAATTGTTTGAAGTGATAACTAACTTGAAAACCGTAGTAAAATCAGTTATATTTTAATTAGAAGTAATTTGAAGGGAGATAATAATATGAAATTACAAACAATTGAAGGCATTGGACCAGTATATGAAGGAAAGCTTCAAGCCGTAGGAATTAATTCTGTTGAAGCTTTGCTTGATGCATGCAGTACCAAGAAAGAGCGCGATGATTTAGCTTTAAGAGCAGGCCTTTCGCCAAAGAGGGTTCTGACATGGGCTAATCATGCTGATTTATTCAGAATTAAAGGGGTTGCTGGCGAGTACTCAGAACTACTTGAGGCAGTTGGTGTCGATACAGTTGTTGAATTAGCGACACGTAATCCAGTTAACTTAACCAAGAAAATGGAAGAAGTGAATGAAGCAAAAAGATTAGTTAGAAAAGTTCCGGTTTTAAGTCAAGTTGAAGATTGGGTAAAGCAAGCAGCTGACTTACCGAGAAAATTATTTTATTAACTAAACTAGGAAATTTTCGAAGATTATTGTATTATTAGATTTTAATTGATTATAGATTGAAATATCATCAACGGTCCATGTAACAATGGGAACTTGATATAAATAACGTTGCACTTTAACGCGGAGATGGTTTAAGTGATAGTGTTCATACGCAACAAAATCAGGTCGGGACAGAAAATTCATCAATAATCTGGTTAGAGTCAATCTTAAAAGAAGAGTAGCATCTTCTTTTTTTAATTTTGTGGCTAACTGTCCTCTCACAATTTCAGGATGATTTTTGCGGTACCAATTTAATGCCATAGGATTAAATGATTCAATGCAATATTTTCCTTGATAAGACTTTAACAGCTCCGCTGTTAAGCGAGTAGTTAAACAATCAGCACCTTTTTGTTTTATTTCAATAATTAAGGGTACTTTTCCATTAATCAATTTTAAGACATCTTCAAGTAAAGGGATTTTTTCTGCACTATTAAAAATTGAATAATTATTTAATTCCAAGTAAGTCAATTGATCAATCATTAAATCTTTATTAGCAGCTCTTAATAAATCGTAATCATGAAAAACAACGATTTTATGATCTTTCGTAATTTGAACGTCAAGTTCAACTCCATAATTCTTATTAATGGCATTTTGAAAAGCTAAAAGTGTATTTTCAGGCTTGTCTAAGTCATGTAAACCACGATGAGCATAAGCAATATTTTGAAATGTTTTAAATCTTTCTTTAGCTTGATGATTCGGTTTAGTTAGAAAATAATAAATTACCAAGACAGCAATTATTATTAAATAAGGCATCTTTAATCAAAGTCCTCAAAAGCTTCAATCCCAGCTTTTGCTTGTGGTTTGTTATCACCATGCTTGACCATTTGCATAGTGAAGAAGGCTAAGAACGTAAAGATAGCGGCGTATGGGAATAAGACCCGATAGCCGAGGTATTGAATTAAATAGCCCGACAAAATAGGTGTAAAGACTTGTGCCGACATTGAGAAAGTATAGTAATAACCAGTGTATTTGCCAATATCGCCACTTTGACTCATTTCAACAACCATTGGATATGAATTAACATTAATCATAGCCCAGGCAATCCCGACTAAGGCTAAAATGATATTAATAAAACCAGTATAACTTGTAATAAAACCAACGATTGTCCAAGCAGTACCTAAAAGTAAGATACCTGATAAAATCATTTTTTTACGACCAACTTTTGAAGAAATAATTCCAATAGGTAAAAAGGCTACGATTGAAGCAGCAGTCGCTACTAGTAAAGGTGAAGAATAATCTTTCATATTAAAAACATGATCAGCGTAACGAGAAAAAGCTGTTGTTACGGCATTATAGCCAATAAACCAAAACGCCACTGAAAACAGTAAGAAAATTAAACTCTTAAAAACTGGCTTTTCTAATTTTCCGGTAGCCTGAGTTTCTTTTTCTTCTGCTTCATGTGCTATTTCTTGAGCAAGTTTATTTTCATTAATGAATATCGATAAGACTAAAACAGAAACTACCATGATAATCGCAACTGCAATAAAAATCTTTAAGTAATTGTCATCATTATTTTGTAATAGGAGTTTAATTACTAATAAACTAATGATTCCTCCTAAAGCTCCCATTAGATTAATGATGGCATTAGCTTTTGAGCGATGTTCTTTTGGAGTAACATCCGGCATTAAAGCTACTGCTGGAGAGCGATAAGAAGACATCGCCAAAAGAGTAATCGAGAGTGATATTACAAAGAGTGGGAAGTTATTTATGTTGGCGCCAAGTGGAATTAAAACCATGAAAAAGCTGGCGAACCCAGTCCCTAAAATAATAAACGGCATCCTCTTACCAAATCTGGTAGCTGTTTTATCAGATAAAATACCAAAGAGGGGCAATAAGAGTAAAGCTAAAATGTTATCAATCGACATAATAATACCGATAACACCGGCTTCTAAGTGAAATTTATTTGCTAATAAAATTGGTATTCCATTATCATAGATTTGCCAGAAGGCAGAAATAGATAAGAAAGCTAAGCCAACAAGAATTGTTCTTTTCTGATTTAATTTCATATTTTACCTCTGTCTTTCATTATAATAGCTAAAGAGTAACAAAAATTACGCTATCTGTAAAGCACGACAAGCTTGTCTTTAGCATGCAAAATATTTGAAAGTATACTATAATAGCGAAAGGTGAGAAAATGATTTTATTAGCAAGTGACTACGATAACACATTACGAAGAGATGGAATTTCGTTTCCAGAATTGAAAGAAATTATGGAATTTCAAAACCAAGGAAATATCTTTGGACTGGTTACAGGCCGTTCTTTTTTATCAATTCAAGCCGAAATAAAGCGATTTCAAATTCCTATGGATTTTTTAATTTGTGTTAATGGTGGTTTAATTTTTGATAAAGATTATAATCTTTTAGAAAAAACAACCATTAAAGATGAAATTGTTAATAAAGTTATTAAATATATGCAAAGCACTGATGATATTTCTGGATTTTATGGCAACCTTGATGATTCAGTTAGAGTCGCCAACTTTAATAATGTCCATTTAAAAAACGCTCGAGTGAAACAATTAAATGAGGTCTTAAATATTGGTATCATCACGAAAACTCCGGAACATTTAGTAGAAATTATTGAAGACTTAGATCAGCAGTATGGTGATTATTTAGAGTTTCATCAAAATGGAGATCGCCTCGTTGATATTAATGCCAAAGGCGTTGATAAAGCTGCAGCTATTGCTAGTTATTTAAAACGCTTAAATGGCGTTAAAAAGGTTTTTGTGGTGGGAGATTCTTACAATGATATTCCAATGCTAAAAGCTTTTCCGAGTTTTGCAATGAAATCGCATAAAACGCTCGTAATGGAATCAGCTGATCATCTTGTCACCAATCTTAGTCAAGTTTTTAGTTTTATTTATAATTATGATTAATTATCAACTCACTTATAAAAATATTAAACGAATTAATCTGCGGGTTAATAAAAATGGAGTCATGGTTAGTGCTCCTTTTTTTACTTCAAAAGCTAAAATAGATACTTTTGTTGCATCAAAACATGATTGGATTTTAAAGCAATTAAGCTATCATGAAAAACATACTCAAATCCAGAAAGTAGATTATAACTATGATTTATTCATTTTTAATGAAACTTATCAAATTGTCTTTAAAAATGAGATTATTAATCCGATCTTAAGAGACAATAAGCTATTTATAAATAACCATAAAAAAGAGCATTACAAAAGTATTATTAATAGATTTCTAAAAGATCTTTTATTAGAAACAATTTCCGAAATAAAAGTTGAATTTGATGATATTTTAAAGTTTCATCAAAAAGACCTTCCTATGATTATTGTTAAGGATTTAAAAAGCAAGTGGGGAATTTGCTACCCTAAAGAAAATAAGATTATTATTAATTTACAATTAATTCACTATTCAAAAAAAGCACTAAAATACGTGCTTTTACATGAATATTTACATTTAATTGTTCCTAATCACTCAAGTCAATTTTATCAATTGGTCAATCAATATTGTCCTAATTATCGTGAGATTTTACGAGAATTAAATCGTTAATTATTATAGCTAGCTATTTCTCGTGCTAAAACCGGTAAGATTTGTTTTTTGCGAGATAAAATATTATGAATAAACTCTAAATCATTTTTAATTGTTACATCTTCGCCAAAGCCACTTTTGAATAAGTGTTGATGCGAACCAGTGTATAAGAAATAAGACCCAATATCCTGGATATCAGTAAAAATCATTAAAACAAAGTCAAATTCATTGGTTTCAGCATATTGATCTAAATAACTTAAGAGTTCATCTTGCATTGTTTTAATTGTTTTTGGATCAATTATATTAATTTGACCAATTGCTAATTTAAAGTTATCAATATTAAAGGTTTTTAGATCAGCATGAATAATTTCACTAATTGACTTACCAGCTAAAGAAGCAGAAGCTAAATAAATTTCTTGAGCATAGCTATCGATATCAATCTCGGCTATTTTAGCTAAAAGTTGGGCAATTCTAATATCATCGCCAGTGCAAGTAGGTGATTTAAAATGCATAGTGTCCGAAATGATTGCGCCTAAGAGTAAAGCTGCGATAGTCGGTTCAATAGTGATAGTTTTTTCTTGATACATTTTAGCAATAATTGTCGCAGTACTCCCAACAATTTCATTCCGGAAAGAAATTGGCATTGGAGTTTGAACATCACCAATTCGATGATGGTCAATAATTTCAATTACTTCAGCTTGTTCAATACCTTCAACACTTTGTGAAACTTCATTATGGTCAACTAAGATCAATTTTCGTTTTGAGTGTTCCCATAAGTGATAACGTGAGATTAAACCGATTAAGGTATTATCTTGGTCGACTACCGGGTAACTCCGATAACGAGTTTTTGGAATAATTGCTTTAACATCATCTAAATAATCAAAATGATTAAATGTCACTAAGTTAGTGGTCATAATGTATTTAATAGGAATTGATTGAGTAATCATTTGGCTGGCTGAAAACATATCTAAAGTCGTACAAATTAAAGCCACTTTATGTTCGATAGCTTCATTAACAATATGTTCAGGAATTTCTTTTGTCAAAGTTACAATAACTAAAGCTGCTTTTGTAGTAATTGCTTTTCGCATTGCCACTTCAGTAAAACTAGTAATAACAATTTTATCCTTATATTCAATGAAATCTTTATCAGCTACTGAGCTTGTTCCAATGTTAATAATGCCATTAGTTTTATAATGGTCTGGCTCATAGACTAAAGAACCCAATAAGGTTTCACTAATGGCTTTCAGAGGAGTTTTTTGCATTAAATCATAACGATTTTGAGCAACACTTAAAATCCCATTAGTAATCGCAGAAATTGTAGTTAAGCCAATCAGCTTATTTTTACTATTAACTACTGCGACAACTTTTTTGTTGCGATCAATCATGTCGCGCCATGCTTCGGCAATGGTAGTATCTTTTGACACAGTTAAAGCTTCATCAATTTCAATATCTGAGATTCTAGTTTTTATATCATGAATTAACGCGGGAGCTTTAACTTGAAACTTTTCTAAAATATAGTTAGTTTCAGAATTAAGGTTACCTAAACGAACTGGCGTCACATTATAGCCCAATTTTGTCTTTAAATCAGCATAGGCGATTGTTGAACAAATTGAATCAGTATCAGGATTTTTATGACCAGTTATAAAAATAGAATTTTTCATAAAGCACCTCATTAACTTAAATATATTATAGCATAGCACTAATATTAATTTTCAAGAGAAACATTTCAATAATTTCTCGATCTTAGTTCTTTGGCAGATTGTGAATTAAAAATTGTTGTGATATGATAAAATAAATAAAAAAGTACTAAAATATTTTTTTATAAGAAAGAAGTTTTTTATGAATAATGATGATAAATTAGTTACTAAACTAAGTTTTGAAGAAAAAATTAAATTACTATCAGGAAGTAGTTTTTGGGAAACTACTGAACTTTTAGATTATGACTTACCTCAGGTCAAATTTTCTTATGGTCCAATCGGAATTGTTAATGCCAAGGAACCACAAGAAATAAGTTTACCAGCACCTTCAGCTGTTGCTTCAAGTTGGAATAAGCGTTTGCTATATAAATTAGGTGTTTACTTAGGGAATCAAGCTGAAAAAGCCGGAATTGATGCTTTAATTGCTGCTGATGCCAGTATTAAACGACATCCTCTTAATGGAAAAGGATTTCTTTTATATGGTGAAGATCCTGTCTTAAACGGGACGCTAGTAAGCAACCTTATTCGCGGTATTAATCAAACTCCAACGAAAGCAATTATAAAGACATTTACTGCATTAAGCCAAGAAAGTTATAAACGTAGTATTAATACGATTATTGATGAGTATACTTTGCTAAATCTCTACCTAAAACCATTTAAAATGATTTTTAAAAATAGTAAAGTAGCTGGAGTTTTAATCGGTCATAACCAAATAAATGGTACATATGCGACAGAAAGTCCTTTATTATCAAATGTTTTGCTAAAAAGATGGCGTTATCGAGGACTTTTAATCAGCGAGTGGGGGGCAATTAATAACCGTTTTCAAGCACTAAAAAATGGTGTAAGCTTAGAAATGCCACAAGCTGATGATTTTTCACTACATGAATTAAATAGTAACCATAAAAGTGGGGCTTTAAGCGAGAAATTAATTGATAGCCATCTTAAGAAATTACAGGAATTTAGTCAAAAACCAGCAACTAAAAAGAGTTCAATCGAAATCGGTTCAGAAATTGCGATTGAGGCAGTTCGCGAGTCAATCGTCTTATTAAAAAACCTAGATGATATTTTACCCTTAAAAGAAACTGATGGGCTTTTAATTTTGGGACGTCTAGCTTCAAAACCAAGACTGCAAGTTTTAGGAAACTCATATCTTAAGACGACTGCTAATCAGTCTTTTTTAGAAGTAATTAAGGAAACTGGGATCATGTATGAATATAGTCATGGTTATTATTTAGACAATGATAAAATAGATCAAAACTTGATTAATGAAGCGGTAAACTTAGCTCGTCGCAAACAACCTGTTTTATTATTTTTAGGACTAGGAGATAATGATGAAATTGCTAATTTAGATCGAACCACTCTTAATTTGCCCGAAAATCAAATTGCTCTATTAAAAGCGGTTGCGGCTGTTAATCCTAATCTTATTGTGGTTTTAACTTGCAGTTCTGCAGTACTAACTGATTGGGATGATTTAGTTAAAGGCCTTGTAAAAGTAGGTATCGCAGGTTCTGGTTTTGCCCAAGGATTATATGATGTTTTATTCAATAAAGTTAATCCGTCTGGAAAATTAACCGAAACCTTTCCACTAGCATTAAATGATCTACCTTCAGCTGGTTTTTATCCGATGGGGCCAAAACAAGTTACTTTTAATGAAAGCATTTATGTTGGCTATCGTTACTTCTCCTCAATTTTAAAACCAACTAAATATCCGTTTGGATTTGGACTTTCCTATTCCAAATTTTCTACAGAAATTGTATCTGCTCCAACCTCGATTTTAGAAAAAGAAACTCTTGAGTTTAAATATCAAGTTACTAATCACGGGCCATATCATGGCAAAGAAGTAGTACAAGTGTATCTTTCGAAAACCGACTCCGTCTTATTGCGACCAAAATTAGAATTAGTTGCCTTTGAGAAAGTGACTTTA
>CAYUXU010000048.1:0-7253 GCA_964449005.1 uncultured Erysipelotrichaceae bacterium
TTGATTGGTAGTTTAAGTATTAATAAATTTCGGGGAAAAGAAACAATTAATATCATTGTAAGAGAATTGATTTTCAATGTTTAAGTGCTATAATTAAAGAGTTATAAGGAGGCTAAGATGGATTTAAAAGATTATATTGCTAGTATTAAAGATTTTCCAATAGAGGGTGTATTATTTCGCGATATTACCCCGTTAATGAGTGATGGACCGGCATTTCAAGAGGCTTGTGACTTAATTATCGATTATGCGAAAAGTGTTGGGACAGAAGTCATTGTTGGGCCAGAATCACGGGGATTTATTTTTGGATGTCCAGTAGCCTATGCCTTAAAAATTGGTTTTGTACCAATTAGAAAACCTGGAAAATTACCACGAGAAACAGCTAGTTACAAATATGATTTAGAATATGGTTCTAATGAATTGCATATTCATAAAGATGGTATTAAAAAAGGTCAAAAAGTTTTAATTGTTGATGATTTATTGGCAACCGGTGGTACAGTAGACGCAACGATTAAATTAGTGGAACAGCTCGGTGGCGAAGTAGTAGGTTGTGCATTTTTAATTGAACTTATGGATTTAAAAGGGCGAAACTTATTACTTGATCACGATATATTTACAGTAATGCAATATTAACCGGAGTAATTTCTTCGGTTTTTTTAAAAAAGGAGGTGAGTTAGATGTCAGACATTCGGGTTGATTATAGCTTTGATGAACTAATGCTAGAAGTTAAAAAATATATAAGTAAACCTAATGATTTAGCTTTAATAGAGAAAGCTTATCTTTATGCTGCTGAAAAACATCAAACTCAATTCCGGAGAAGTGGTGAACCTTATATTGTTCACTTAGTTCAAGTTGCCTATATTTTAGCGACAATGCGAGTCGGACCAAACACGATTACGGCGGGATTATTACACGATGTTATTGAAGATTGCCAAGTTAGTGAAGCAGAATTTTTAAAAGATTTTAGTAAAGAATTGTATTCCTTAGTTAGTGCTGTTACTAAAATTGGGAATATTGAGTTTAAAGATGAAAAAGAATATTTAGCAGCGAATCACCGCAAAATATTTATTGCGATGGCAAAAGATATTCGCGTTATTATTATTAAACTGGTTGACCGACTTCATAATATGCGGACTTTACAGCATATGCCAGAAGAAAAACAAAAGAAGATTGCCGCAGAAACTTTAGATGTTTATGCTCCGATTGCCCATCGTTTGGGGATTAGTTGGATTAAAAATGAATTAGAAGATTTAAGTTTTTATTATATTGACCGTAAGCAATATTATGAAATTGCAAAATTGGTGGAACAACGCCGCACCGAACGGGAAGCTCATATCCAAAAAATGATTTCAGATATTTCCACAATGTTAGATGATTTAAAAATTAAATATCGAATTTTTGGGCGCTCGAAACATCTTTATAGTATTTATAAAAAAATGATTACCAAAGAAAAAGATTTTGGTGAGATTCTAGATTTATTAGCGATACGGGTTATTACAGAAACCGAATTAAACTGTTACGAAATTTTAGGTTACATTCACCAAAAGTACCGCCCGATCCCAGGTCGTCTCAAAGACTATATTGCGATGCCTAAGGTTAATATGTATCAATCCTTACATACTACTGTGGTTGGAGTAGAAGGTAATATTTTTGAAGTACAAATTCGAACTGAACTAATGGATGCCGTTGCGGAGCGTGGGGTAGCAGCACATTGGCGTTATAAAGAAGGTAAAGTTTATAACCCTAAGAAAGAACAAAAAGAAATTGAAGAGAAACTTTCTTGGTTTAAAGATATTTCTAATTTAGAAGTTGAAATTGATAATGATAATGCTCAAGAGTTTATGGATGCGCTTCAAGTTGATTTATTTGACGCAAACGTTTATGTTATGTCACCTAAGGGTCGCGTCATTGATTTACCACAAGGTGCAACTCCAATTGACTTCGCTTATCGAATTCATACTGAAGTAGGTCACCAAACCGTTGGAGCGATTGTAAATGGTAATTTAGTACCACTCTCGACTCATCTTAAAACCGGTGATGTTGTTGAACTAAAAACTAGTAAACAATCGGCTGGACCTAGTGAAGACTGGCTCAAGATTATCAAAACATCGAATGCTCGCAATAAAATTCGCAGTTTCTTAATGAAGAAACTTGGCGAAAAACGGGAACCAGCGATTGAAAAAGGGCAAGCACTATATCATGATGAAATTATTCGGCGTGGTTATGACCAAGATTTTTTAAGTGGCAAAAAACTGGAACAGATTTATAGTAGTTTTAACTTCCAAAACTCGAATGATTTTTATTATGCAATAGCGGTTAAAGCCATCACAATTAGTGCGATTATGGAAAAGATTTATGCTCGTAGTAATATTAGTACACCGGTTGATGTTAGTAAAATTATTAGCAAACCTGATCGCAAATTGCCTCCAACCAAACATGGGATCAAAGTTCCGGGGATTGATTCAATGATGATATCGCTGGCGGGATGTTGTCAACCGGTTTATGGTGATGAAGTTGTAGGTTTTATTACAAAAGGCCAAGGTGTCAAAGTTCACCGCGTGGAATGTATTAATGTTGTTAAAGAGACACAACGTTTGATTGATGTAATTTGGGATGCTACTCAAGAAAACTTAAAATTTCCAACTTCTTTATTTATTCAAGCTACTAATCGTAATAATTTACTATCAGATGTGGTAACTGTTATTTCTGTTTTTAAAGCCAACATGACTTTTATTAATGCTCAAGAAAGTGAAGATTTAATAAATGTTATTATTAAAATGACACTTAATGTGAGCGATTTAGAACATCTAAGAAATATTATGAGCAATTTACGCAAAGTTGAAAGTGTTTTCCAAGTTGAACGAATGATAAATACTTAGGATAATTGACAATTAACTTTGAAATGATAAAATTAAATTGTTAATCCATTGATGAAGAAATGTTTTTAAGCTAATTGTAGAGAGAGAATAGTTGGTGAAAATTCTTATTAGCCTAATAACTTTGACACTTCTGAGGAGCTTATTTGAAAACAAGTAGAGTAAGACGTTACCTCGCGTTAAGAGATGAAGCGCATGTGAAAGCATGAATTAAGGTGGTACCGCGCTCTGGCGTCCTTGTGGGACGTTTTTTAATATTTAAAGGAGGAAATATGAAAATTCAAAAAGTAAAAGGAACCAAAGACTTATATGGACAAGAATTAGCTAATTGGCAATATGTGGAGGAAATTCTCCATTATGTCTCAAATCTTTATAATTTTTCGGAAATGAGAACTCCTCTTTTTGAACGAACTGAATTATTTAAAAGAGAAAATGATAGCTCGGATGTCGTTAATAAAGAAATGTATACTTTTGAAGATCAAGGTGGGCGTTCATTAACGTTGCGTCCTGAAATTACGGCGGGAATTGTACGTAGTGTTATTGAAAATAAATTATATGCCAATGTCGATTTACCACTTAAATACTATTATTTAGGAAGTAACTTTCGAAGTGAGCGACCCCAAAAAGGTCGTTATCGAATCTTTGATCAATTTGGGATTGAAGTCATTGGTGGGAAAACCGCTTACTTAGATGCTGAAGCCGTGGCTTTAGCGTATACAGCTTTAACTGCTTTAGGGTTGAAACAATTTAAGGTTGTTATTAATACATTAGGAGATAGTGAATCACGGAGTGCTTATGAGGTTTTATTAAAAGAACATTTTAAACCAGTTTTAAGTGAACTTTGTGAAGATTGTCAAAGACGTTACCAACAAAACCCTTTAAGAATCTTAGACTGTAAAGTTGATAAAGATCACCCCGCGGTAAAAAATGCTCCAACTATTGAAACAACGTTATCCCAAGAATCAGAAATCTATTTCCAAAACTTCCAAGCAGTTTTAAAATTACTAGGCATTCCTTTTGAAATAAATCGAAGTTTAGTCAGAGGGCTAGATTATTATACGGAAGTTGTTTTTGAAATATTAAGTACCAATCCAAAAATGGGGTCACAAAATGCCATTGTTGGAGGGGGTCGTTATGACCACTTAGTTAGTGAACTGGGTGGCCCTGATTTAGCTAGTTTTGGTTTTGCATTAGGGATTGATCGTTTAGTCTTAGCTCTTTTAGAAGAAGAAGTCAGTTTAGGAGAAATAGCACCAGTCGATTTATATTTCATGCCTTTAAAAGAAGCTTATCAAAAAGAAGCTTTGGCTTTAGCGACGATTTGTCGAGCCAGTGGTTATCGCTGTGAAATGGATTATTTTAATCGTTCTTTGAAAGCTCAATTCAAATCAGCAGAAAGAATTAAAGCTCAAATTGTAGCAATTTTAGGGGAAGATGAAATTAATAATAGTCAAATTACTTTAAAACATTTGGCTAGTGGTAATCAAGTTACGATTGCGATGAATGAAATGATTGACCAAATTGATGAGTGGTTATTAGAAGATCAACACCATCATCACCATCATGAGCATGAATAACTTTAAATAATTAGAAGGAGAATAAAATGAAGCGATTTGAAAGTGGTAAAGTAACCAAAGCCGAGATTGGTACGACCCTCCGTTTTATTGGATGGGTTAGTAAAAGAAGAAATTTTGGTTCGATTGTTTTTATTGATTTACGAGATCGAAGTGGAATTGTCCAATTAGTTTTTAATGAAGCATTAACGGCATCAATTAAGGATGTCAGAAATGAATATATTTTAGATGTTACGGGAGAAGTAGCTTTAAGACAAGAAGCTAATCCGAACTTAGCGACGGGAGAGATTGAAATTATTGTGAAAACAGTGCAGGTACTGAATCAAGCTCAAACTACTCCGTTAATTATTGCCGATGAAACCGATGCTTTAGAAGAGGTTCGTTTAAAATATCGTTATTTAGATTTAAGGCGACCAGTTATGCAAAACAAGTTAATCACTCGTCATAAAATTAGTCAAATTATTCGTAATTATTTAGATCAAATGGGTTTTATTGACGTTGAAACTCCTATTTTAACTAAATCGACACCGGAAGGAGCCCGTGATTATTTAGTACCATCCCGAGTTCATCCTGGAGAGTTTTATGCCTTACCACAATCTCCACAACTTTTTAAACAACTTTTGATGATTAGTGGTTTAGAGCGCTACTATCAAATTGCCCGTTGTTTCCGCGATGAAGACTTGCGAGCCGATCGTCAAATGGAATTTACCCAAGTTGATATTGAAATGTCTTTTCCGACACAAAGTGAAATCATGGAATTAATTGAGGGCATGTTAGGCGAAATCATGTGGAAGATTAAAGGAGTTAATATTGAAGCACCCTTTATAAAAATGACTTTCTTTGAAGCGATGGACTTATATGGTAGTGATAAACCAGACTTGCGATACGATTTAAAACTCCAAGACTTAACTAAGCTTTTTAAAAATAGTCAATTTCAAATCTTTCAAAATGTCCAAAAGATAGGCGGTGTAATTAAAGCTATTGTCGTTCCTAATTTAGCAGATAGCTCGCGCAAGACAATTGATGAGTTTACTGAAGTAATTAAGCAAAATGGTGGAACGGGTTTAATGGCTTTAAAATATCAAAATCAAGAACTTAGTGGTAGTGTCTTAAAATTCTTTAGTGAAAGTGAAATAACGCAATTAAGCGAAACATTAAATTTAAAGGATAATGATTTAGTTTTAATTGCGGCAGGAGATTGGTTAAAGACTTCGGAAGCATTAGGGGCACTACGTGGCGTGATTGCGAAAAAAGAACAACTTTATGCTTTAGACCAATTTGCTTTCTTATGGGTAGTAGATTTTCCATTATTTGAATATGATGAAGCTGATCAGAGGTTATATGCCCGCCACCACCCCTTTACAAGGCCTTTAGACACTGATATGGAACTTCTTAAAACTAATCCTGAGGCAGTCAAAGCGGCTGCCTATGACGTGGTTTTAAATGGCTATGAGCTTGGTGGTGGATCACTGAGGATTTATGAAACTGAACTTCAAAAAGAAATGTTTCGACTATTAGGATTTAGTGAAAAGTCAGCTCAAGACCAATTTGGTTATTTCTTAGAAGCTTTCAAATATGGCACTCCGCCCCATGGTGGAATTGCCTTAGGCTTAGATCGTTTAGTTATGCTTTTAACTGATTCTGAATCAATTCGTGATGTCATTGCCTTTCCAAAAAATGCTCACGCTAAATGTCCGATGTCAGAAGCACCTACGAAAGTCGATGAGAAACAACTAAAAGAATTACATTTAAAAATAATTAAGTAGCTGTTTTATGATTATTACTTATGTTATAATTAGATTGCCCAGAAGGAGTTTATATTTCCAACATATATAAATACTGGAATCTGATTTTGCTTTATGGTGTGAAAGCCCCTTCCGGGAATCCTGAAGTAAAGCATAAGATACCAACCTGCAGAGACAGGGAATAATGGCCTTTTGGGCAATTAAAATTGAGGAGGTTTCACATGACATTTGTTTGGTTTTTAGTTGGTGTGGTTGTTGGAGGAGTTGGTGGATTCTTTATCACCCGCTATTTCTTCCAAAAACAAATTAAAGAAAATCCACCCATTAATGAAAAAATGATTAGAGCAATGTTTTTACAAATGGGTCGAAAGCCATCAGAGGCACAAATTCGCCAAATTATGAAAACTCTTCAACCATAATTTTAAAAATAAAAATGCATCCTAGAGATGCATTTTTTATATCTTCAATTTGTTTTCGGTACCAGTTCGGAGCCGTTTAATATTGTCTTTATGACGATAGACGATTAAGGCAACCGCAATCCAAAGACAGAGACTCATCATTGAATTATGATAAAAGAAACTGGTGAGGCCAGCGACAGTAACCGAAGTCATTGATGCAACCGACATATATTTTACAATAAAAACTAAAGCTACCCAAACTAAAACAGGAATAATAAATAAGAGGGGTGCTTTTAATAAGACGGCTGTAGTAAGTAAGTAACCATAAGTTGTTGCGACAGCTTTACCGCCTTTAAAATTGGCAAAGAGTGGATAACAATGACCAAAGATTGCCCCAACTCCCGCAAAAAAGGCACCATTTAAATCATAGGGAGCGATTAAGGCCACCACAATCGCTGACTTTAAGATGTCAAGTAACGAAACTGTCACTCCAGCCACTTTCCCTAAAACACGTCCCGCATTAGTTCCACCTAGATTACCAGAACCATGTTCTCGAATATCGGTTTTATAAAAGACTTTCCCAATAATTAAGGCCCAAGGTAATGAGCCAAATAAATAACCAATAAATATATATAATAAATAAATAGCTTTCATTCTATCACC
>CAYUXU010000049.1:0-560 GCA_964449005.1 uncultured Erysipelotrichaceae bacterium
TTTAGTACTTTTAATTAAGGCTTCGAGATTATTTTTTTCTAAATAATGATATTTTAGCTTACTGAGATCTTGGTCAGGTACGAAATTTAATAACGTGTCTAAATCAACTTGATAATAGTCTAATAAAGCTATTAAAGAAAATGGATCTTTTAAGTTCCAACAATTAGCCTCAAGACACTTTACAAGAGAATTAGTTGTCGGCTTTTCCCAAAGACTGAATAAATTAATAAATTGCTCAATAAATTGAAACTTGTCATCTAAATTATTTAAATAAAATGGTAAATTATAGCGCTGAAAGACTTGTTTAATAATCGGGTAGTAATTGTCACTTAAACAAATTATCATGGTTTCGTTTAATGGTAATTTTAAAGCAATAATTTGTTGGGCAACGGCTTCAATTTCAAGACGATTATTTAAAGTCTTAAAAGCTTTTATTTGGGTATTAGTTTGCTTAATAATTGAGATTGGCTTGGCATCAATTTTTTTGAGAAGTGGCAACTCCCAAAGCTCTCTTTCAAACCCTTCGATTTGATAAAGAGAATCTTTCTGAATTGGTGTCA
>CAYUXU010000049.1:570-3016 GCA_964449005.1 uncultured Erysipelotrichaceae bacterium
CATGTGTTTGTCGTATAGCTGCAGGGAATCACAAACCTGAAAAATATCTTCCATAATTAGATAAACTTCTTGTTCTTTTTGGCTCGATTTAGGTAAAACAGTTAAGTCAATTTGATGGGTATTAATGATTTTATAAAGTGTTATGAGTTCTAAAACAAAACTTAAAGAATTACGATAACTATCGAAAATATTTAATTTTATTTGCGGATTATTTAAAGTCTTAAAAAACAAGCTAATTAACTCTAAATCATCTTCAAAAGTTAAGTTATAGAAGCGACTTAATGAAGTTGTTTCTAAATGAGTTACTCCAGAAATTTCCTTCAAGAGTTCATAGAAGAAAGGATTTCTTTGGTAGCTGTCTAAAATGATGGTGGCATTTTTCTCAAATTTTGGTAATTTCACTTTTCGTTATCCTTTTTGAATGAAGAAATCAATCTTGTTTCTAAAAACTGGGGAATGACTGTTCCCGAGGTTAAATTCGTGATTCCTTTAATAATATCTATATCATTGGTCGCAAATTGATAAGTTACTGTTTCTTGAAAATCTTTGTTTAAAATATGATTATTTCCCAGGAAACTATTGATTAAATCAATTTGATGGTAACCAAAACTAACTTGGTAAACTTTAGTTGCTATTAGCTGATAAGTATCAACTAATTTTAAAGCTTCACTCACGCTTCTACTATAAGTCCGGATTAAACCACCTGCCCCTAATGGGATACCGCCATAGTAGCGAACAACTATCGCAATTAAATTAGTTAACTCTTGCTTTAGTAGTACTTCTAAAATCGGGACACCAGCGGTGCCAGCCGGCTCGCCATCATCATTACTACGATTAATATGTGGTTCAATAATATAAGCATAACAGTGATGGGTCGCTTTGGGGTGATTTTTTTTAATTTCTTTTAAATAGTGAGTGGCAGCCTCCTCATTATCAATCGGTTTTAAAAAAGTAATAAATCGCGATTTATTAATAGTTAGTTCATGACTTACTTCTTTTTTGATAATAAACATATTGACCTCTCATCTTATTATAACTAATGTAGCGAAAAAGAGGAAATAAAAAAGTGTGTTAGCACTTTCTTATAAATAAATTATATTTAAAATTCCAAAGACAACTTCACCATCTAAGCGAATTGTGGTGTGATAAGTCGCTGGCGGGTTAATCTCGTTAATTGTGCTAAAGACGGTAGTAACACTATTGTAGTTAATTCGATAACCACTAGGAACAAAAATTTCAGTTTTGGCAAAGACGCATTCTAAATTGATTAGAGCTGACGGGTTAATCGTAGCTTGATCTAAATAAACATTGAGATTGCCGAAGACAGCGGATAACTCTAAGTTACTTAAATCATCAGCGTAAACGTATTTGGTAGCTTGATTAAAGACCGCTTTAAAATCTAAAGCATCACCGTTAACGTCTTCTCGATTATTTTTGGTTTTATATTTAGAGTTGTAATAGATTCTCGCTTTCAATTGATTTTTAAAGATTAAGTTAAGTCCAATTGATAAAAGAGCGACAATTAATAATACGGTCCAAAATGAGAAATTTGGGAATAAATTATTAGGATTAAGTAAGACAATAATTCCAAGTAAACCAGTTGAAAAAAAGAATTGTTTTTTAATTAAGGCTTTGACGCTAATAAATACTAAGAAAATAGCGAATATTAGTTTTATATCAAAAACAATAATCTTTAGCTCACTTAAGACAATTCCAATTGCGAAAGCAATTAAGGCCACTCCCCATAAGATATTATTTTTTTTCATAGTGTAATCTTCCTTTCAGTTTTTCTTTTAATAACTTGTAATAGAGCCGTGAAACATAGACTTCTTTATGGCTATCACGAAATTTAATGAGTCCACCAGCCCCAAAGGTCTTTTCAATTGAATAAATCTGATTAATATTAATAATTGTCGATTTTGAAACTCGGGAATAACTGGTGGGGTTTAGTGCTTCAATTTCATATAACCTCATTTTAATTTGATAATTATTATGGGCACTATGGGCATAAATAATATCACCTGATGTTTCAAAAAATAAGACATCTAAAGCAGAAATAAATATTTCTCGGTCTTTCTGATAGACTTTTAAAGGTGGGGTCGTAACTTCCTCAAGTTTTTCTTTTATTTGTTCAACTTCAGGATTTTTCGGATGAAAACGAATGATAATAGTATCATCAGTAAGGGTTTCGTCAAACTCATACTTTATTTTCATATTTCCACCTCTTTTCAAATTATACTGAGCTTCTAATTATATACAATGGATTTACTGCAAGTGGCCTAAATAAAGACCTAAGTGGTTAGATAAGGCATAAATATTGCAAATTAGGGACTGGTAACATACTATAAAAGTGAACTTGGAGTGATGATATGCAGACAAACGCACTTAATGAATTAATAGGAACTTTAGGATTATTTCAAACAAAACTTTTTCAGTATCAATTTCA
>CAYUXU010000049.1:3116-7236 GCA_964449005.1 uncultured Erysipelotrichaceae bacterium
AATTAATAGGAACTTTAGGATTATTTCAAACAAAACTTTTTCAGTATCAATTTCACCTTAGTGACGAATATTTGACGATTAAGGACGATATTTTAGCTAGAACTTACAGCATTAATCGCTTAATGTCTGAGGTTGGAGGGATTCTTTTAAAGCGAGGAGAAACTCCAATTTCTACCTGTGGCGAGTTTATCGAATACGCTTGGATTAAAGAGCATCCTTATTATGTTAGTCTCACTGATGAGCAATTAATTGATGATTTAATTTTAGATTTAAAATCTATTCTTGACGCCTTAAATGATAATCAAAAATATTTCACTGAAGATGAGTTAATTCTCGCCATTTTTACGAGAATTAGAAATGTGATTTCGGAAGAAATCGGGATACTAAGAAAAAAGTAAGAATATCAGCCTGATATTCTTTTTTAATTATAGCATCAAATCAATTATAGCTTAACTGTGCTATAATTTTTTTTGAGGAGGATTTATGAATATTTATATTTCAAATCGTTATCAGTTAAGTCAAGCTGATGAGGCAATAATAAATGCGGCAAATGGAGTTATCCATTATTATGATAAGGAAATTACTGATTTAAGTCAGGTTAACGTTTTGGCGGACTATCCAGAAAGAATCAATAATTTTCCTTTTGAGTTTCCTAACTTAAAATTTGTTCAAGTTTTATCTGCTGGTTATGATCGACTTGATGTCGATAAGTTTAAAGCTGAAGGTATTGTTTTAAGTAATGGTCGGGGACTCCACAGTGCTCCAATCGCTGAATATGTTTTAGGTTATATTTTAGCAACCTACAAGCAATTTGATGCTTTAAAAGACAATCAAACTAAAAATACTTGGCACCGTGACTATAATATTTCTACTTTGATGAATAAAACCTTATTAGTTTTAGGAACTGGTAGTATTGGTCAAGAAATTGCGAAGCGGGCTACAGCTTTTGATTTAAGGGTAATTGGAGTAAGTTATTCAGGAGCTTTAAAACCACATTTTGAAGAGTGCTATCCAATTTCAAAATTAGATGAGTTATTACCAGAAGCTGATATTGTGATAGGAGCTTTGCCTAGTAATCCAGATACTTTTCATTTGTTAAATTTAACTCGCTTTAATTTGATGAAGGATGATGCAATTTTAATAAATGTTGGGCGAGGTGACTTAATTAATACTGATGATTTGATGCTGGCGCTAAAAGATAAGTTTCAGAAAGTAATTTTGGATGTTTTTGAAAAAGAACCATTAGCTAGTGATCATCCATTATGGCAACATGATAAAGTCATTGTGACACCCCATATTTCTTTTGCGGCACAAAACACCGACGATAACATTAAAAAGTTAATTGTTGATAACGTTGTAGCATTTTTGAAAGATAAACCACTTATAAATCTGATATGAAAGAAACACACTTAGTTTATAAAAGTCCAATCGGTAATTGGTTATTAACTGCAGTTCAAGATAAACTTACTAAAGTTGATTTAATTAGAGATGATCTTATTATTGAAGAAACTTTCACACCACTATTAATTAAGACCAAACAACAATTAGAAGAATATTTTCAAAAGAAAAGAGTTATCTTTGATTTACCATTAAATCTAATCGGGACAGATTTTCAGATTAAAGTATGGCGAGAGTTGTTGAGAATTCCTTATGGATCTTTTTATAGTTATCAAAAGTTAGCTATTGAAGTTGGTAATGTTAAAGCTGCTCGAGCGGTTGGCCAAGCTAATAATAAAAATCCCATTTCTATTATTGTGCCATGTCATCGTGTCTTTGGGAAAAATGGCAAGTTAGTTGGATTTGGGAATGGCGTTGAAATTCAACAAGCTCTTTTGAAGCTGGAAGGACATCAAATAAGTGTTAAAAATAATAACTACTATGTTAAAGTTTGAAAGTTTAGTATAATATAGTTGATTTATTGAGGTGTAGTGATGAAAAAAACAATATTCCTTCTTTTAACTAGTTTGTTGTTTATTACCGGATGCCAATCTAATACTAAAAGTGTCCATATTTGTGAAGCAACAATTGATGAAATTAAATATCAAACCTCGTTTTATGCTAGTGATGATAAAGTTACAAAGATTATTAGTAGAGTTAGTAGCGAAATAACTGATGACGCAAAGTTACAACTCTTTACTTATGAGGCTAAAAATATTGAAGCTCAACTTGAAAATGTCACAAATATTTCTTTTAATTATGAATTAACTGATAAACTTTATACGCAGACTTATACTTTTGAAACTAGTTTAATGAGTGTTAATGAATTGAAACAATATTTAATTAAAACTGACCAAGATTTTAAATATATTAGTAAAGATAAATCAATTGAAAAGCTAGAGGAACTTGGTTTTCATTGTCAAATACGTCCTTAAATAAAATTGCACCTTTTAAAAGGTGCTTTATTATTTTAAGATATGGTATAATTATTTAAATTTAACTTTAAAATAAAAGTGAGGGAAGATATGCGGAAATTCATTAAAGTGGCAGCAATCATTGTGACATTGCTTTTAACTAGTTGTGTTCAATCAGTTTATCGTGAGGCGGTTTGTGAAGGTGCGATTAATCAGATTCCAATGTCGATTAAGTATCATGGGATCAATAATAAAATAACTAAATCAATCCATACTGTGACTTATGATTTCGACCAAGAAAATGAAGTTGGAAGATTTCTTGACTATTTAGATACTTATTCAGCAGAACTAAATAGCTCGCCCGGGATTGATTTAAATCTAAGAGTTGAAGATAAATCAGTTATCCTGGTGTATCAAATCGATTATCGATTTGTAGAAAAAGATACACTAATAAAATTAGGTTTGATGGATCATGATTGTATTAATTGTGAAACAGCTGATTTTAGTCATACTATCTTAATTCGTGAAGAAGAAGATTTTATTTGTCAGTTTCTAACAATTGAAGCTAATTAAGTTTTGATATTACAAGATTTCACCAAAAGAAAAGCCCAAATTTGGGCTATTTTTTATGGAGAGGATTAAAATTTGTTTATCGAAATAAATTGGGAAAGCTTAATCACGAAAATCAATATACCCAAAATATTTATATCCTTTTTTTGGTTGATTTAAATCAGTTCGATAAAATTTGAAATTCTTATTAAAATGCTTAGATGTAATATAAAAATGTGATAATACGATTCCCATATCTACTTTGGTTAGTTTATAGGCCAGTGCGGTAAGAGGATTTAAAATCTGTCGATATATTAATAATTTGTTACCAGTTTTTTTAATATACCATGGCTGTAAATTTAGGCCTGAAGGTGCTAAATGAGCTGCCTTAATAAATTTATTTTCTGGGATGTTGCTTATTGTTGCGACATCCTTTCTTTTAAATTCCGATAAATCTCTAAAGATTGTGGTTTCACTTTTACCAAAAGCAATTACGACAATATCAGAACGCGAGCGATCTTCACTAACATCTCTAGTAGCTCCGAGCCAGACACCGCCAAGATTTTGTGAATTGAGCCACAACATAAATTGTTGACCAACAAATCCAGCATTTTCTTGTTCACCATCTTTTCCAACACCACTAAAAACTAAATAATGAGGCGCAAGCACATGAAACATTCCCTTTGTTTCGCTAACGAGACGATAACTAATTGGAGCATCCTTAAAAAGTAATTCAAAGCTATCTAATATTTTCTTAATGTCACTGAGTTCATTGCTTCTTAATGGTTCTAAAATATATTTCCGACAAGATTTACGTTTGAATATATAATTATATAAATCCATAATGTCCTCCTTTTTAAATAGATAATTGCTCAAATAAAAAGCCTAGATAAAAGGCTTGAATATTTTTTGGTGGAGATGAGGGGATACTAAAGTACACTGTTTTTTAGTAATTTTTAATGTACAAAGCCTTATTTCAAGGGCTTTTAGTGACTTTCAGTAAACATTGATTTATACAAATCTTCTCAAAATCTTCTCAAAGATTTCGTGATTTTATATAATCTGTCATCTTCTCATAATCTATCGTAGTTAAATGAGTATAAGTATTTAAAGTAACTGCGATATTCTTATGACCAATATACTTACTTATTGCAGCAATTGGAACTCCTGCACTCCATGCATTGGTTACAAACATATGTCTTAAGTCATGGTTTGTCGCT
>CAYUXU010000050.1:0-7162 GCA_964449005.1 uncultured Erysipelotrichaceae bacterium
ATATAATATCGGGTAATAAAGATGCCTACAGAGAGCTTGTGGAAAAATATCAGAATAGCAGCGAAGAAGTTTTTGTCTCGGGTGGGGCAAAAATTTATGAGTTATTTCTACCATATGCCAAGAGATTGTACATCTCACATGTTAAAAATTATTTTCCTGCGGATACTTTTTTTCCAAAAATAGCTTATAATAATTATCAAGTAATCTTTAAAGAAAGTTATCAAGACTTTGATTTTAAGATTTATCAAAAGAAAGAAGGACTAGTTTAAATGAATCAAGAAGTATTATTAAATTATGCAAGACTTGCTGTCAGAGTTGGAGTAAATGTTCAAGTAGGTCAACCAGTTGTCATTAGCTGTAACACTGATCATGCTTATTTTGCCCGGCTTTGTGCAAAAGAGGCTTATCAAGCAGGAGCATCATATGTTTATATGTTGTGGAATGATGAAGAGATTACAAAAACAAATTTATTAAATGCTAGCTTAGAAACAGTGGCAGAGATTCCCGATTATCGGGTCGCTCAATTTGATTATTTTATTGATAAGAAAGTCTGCCGCTTAAATATTATTGGCGATACTCCAGGACTATTAGCTGATGTTGATCCGGAGAAACTCTTGCAACAAGCAATTAATGCGGGTGAGAAGTTTAAACGTTATCGTGATTATTCAATGGGCAATCATGGCCAATGGACGATTGTGGCCTTACCAAGTCCAGGTTGGGCTTTAAAGGTTTTTCCCGATGAAACAGAAGAAGTAGCGGTTAAAAAGCTCGGAGCAGCGATTATGATGGCCGCTAAGCTTGATCAAGGAGCTGATCCAGTTCTAACTTGGGAAAAACATAATGAGACGCTAGAGCTTCGCAATCAAACTTTAAATAAGTATAATTTTAAAGAGCTCCACTTTACAAACCAATTAGGAACTGATTTAGTAGTCGGCTTAGCTGATCAACATCGCTGGGCAGGCGGTTCTGAAACAACAGTAGGCGGAGTGGTTTTTAATCCTAATATTCCAACTGAAGAAACCTTTACCATGCCGCATAAAAACCGAGTCTCAGGAAAAGTGGTGGCGACAAAACCACTAGATTACCAAGGAAAATTAATTAGAGATTTTGGTTTTACTTTTGAAGATGGAAAAGTTGTTGATTTTTATGCTAAAGAAAACTATCAGGCTTTACAGAATCTTTTAAGCTTAGATGAAGGTAGTAGTCATCTTGGTGAAGTAGCATTAATTAATCACGATTCACCAATTCAAAATAGTGGAATCTTGTTTTATAATACTTTATTTGATGAAAATGCCTCTTGTCATTTAGCTTTAGGGAATGCTTATCCGATGAACGTAATTGGCGGAACTGCCAAAAGTGAAGCTGAACTTGAAAAACATGGTTATAATAAATCGAAAGCTCATGTCGACTTTATGTTTGGTAGTGCGGATTTAAAAATTGTTGGCAGAACTTTTGACGGAGAAGAGGTTGTAATTATGGAAGAAGGCAATTTCATTATTTAAATCACATTATTTTACATAATTCTTACATAATTCTGGGTATTTCGTTTGTTATATTATTAGTGTAAGCTAAGTACTTACCTGTGCGGCTCATTTCTCCTATCTTTCCCTTTAATTGATACACCGTACAGAATTCTATCCCTTATAAATATAGAAAAAAGGCCATATAATTAGGCCTTTTTTCTTTTGTCTTGATAATGAATTCCTTGATAGGAATCTTTTTTTATGAGTAATTTTTGAATTTCATTTAAGGTAATTGTCTTTTTAGTAGTCCACTGCGGGGCAATTAATTTATTAAGATAGCCATCACCAGTCAGTCTTTGAATCACCAGATCTGCTGGTAAGATTTCTAATTGTGCTACTACCAACTCAACATAGTCCTTTAACTCTAATAAAGGCCAGGGATCTTCTAAGTAAGCTTGCCCTAATTTTGAATCACTTAATAAATGGAGCATATGGATCTTTAAGGAATGCAGTTTTAGTTGACTTAAATATTTGGTAGTTTCTAACATCATACTAGGTGTTTCATTTGGTAAGCCATTTATAATATGAACACAGAGCTTTAAAGGAGTATCTTTAACGAGCTGGTAAGCTTCTTGAAACGTCATCAAATTGTAGCCTCGATTTATGGCACTGGCGGTAGCTTCATGAATAGTCTGAAGTCCGAGCTCTAAATAAATATCAATTTTTGTAGCTAATTCAACTAAATAAGCAACAATTTCTGGATTAAGACAATCCGGTCGGGTGGCGATAGCAATACCGACTACTTCGGGCAGATTTAAAAAGAGTTCATAACGATTTTTTAAATTATCTAAATTATCATAGGTATTACTATAAGCTTGAAAATAAGGGATGGTTTTCGCCTCAGGCCATTTTAAAGACATCAGGGCTTTGTTTTTATAATATTGATCAAGTAAGCTTAAGCTTTTATTACTAATCATTTCGCCACTTCCTTCGCTACTACAGAAGGTACAACCACCGATGGCGACTGTTCCATCGCGATTGGGACAAGTAAAACCCGCATCTAGCGGGACTTTCATTACTTTACTATGGTAAGTAGTTTTTAAATAATAATCAAAGCTATGATATCTTAAGTTATCAATCGCATAGGGGAAAGGATTGTTAGTCATTTTTTAAAATATTAATAATATTGGTTTTATCAGTTTCAGTCTGCATTTCCATTAAAGCTTCATAAGTTAAAACGTCATTATTTGGCCCGGTTAAATAAGTAATATAACCTTGACTGTAAGTAACAATTAGAGTATTCTCGCGATTAATAAACTCGTTATATTCAGAAAACATTTCAAAAGGTGATAAGACTAAAGTGAACTTGCCAAGTCTTAATTTAGTTAAAATAATCTCCCTTGGATAGTATGGTAAGAGTTCTGAAAGTTTTTTCAAAGTGTTTTTACCAGTATTAATCTCTCTAATTTCTTTTTCGCTCATTTGACTAGTATCAATTTCTTGCATTTTCTTAACTTGGTAATCTAAAGTTAAGGGATAGTCTTGATAACCAATCGATAATGGTTTTTTAGTGGCCGGTAATTTTAATAAACGATTAAATTGATCACTCATTAAATTAGCGAGTCGTTTTACTTCCGAAAAAGATTTTTCAGTACGGGTAAACCGGGTACTAACATCACCAGCTGCTCCTTGGATAAAGACAAAAAATTCATCTGGATATATTGCTTCGAGATTTTCAATCGTAAGACCAGGATATTCGGCAGTTAAATAACCTGGTGTTTCCTCTAAAATAGTCGGGTGACAATTATAAAAAAGAAAATTAATGAGGCGCTTCTTATCTTGATAAATACTAAGAACTCCAGAATAGACATTATTACTGGCTTTATGACTTAAACGAGATTGGCCCACATCAGTAAAACTTTGATGGCGATAATCAATCATAAAATCACCAGTTATAAATGGTGTTTCTGTAATTAACTGTTTCGCTTGCTTTAAAACATAATCATAATAATCATAGTTTTCGTCGGCTAAACCAAATAATCTAGTTAAAGACGGTGCAAAATGGGTATGAGTACAAGAAATTATGACTTCTAAATTATGATTAACAAGGGCTTTTAAATCAGTTTTAAATTTTTGATAGATTTTATAACTGACTCCTAAATTATCTAAAACTAAATAAATCACGTCCTGATTATCATCCTTAAATCTTAGATAGCGTAAATATAAATCACCTTTTACTTCCATGGTAGCAATATTATTTGTCGCAAAGCCGGGGGCAATCATCGGTTTTAAAGGATTAATCCTAATTTTGTTATAAGCAATTTCCATGATAAACTCCTTTTCTTAATAAAATTATAACACAACCACTTTGACACTTTTGTGAAATAAAGTGATTTATTGTAATTAAAAATTCTTATTTGATATACTAAAGCCGTTAATAATGAAGGAGTTTAGAAATGATTAAAGAATTTAAAGAATTTATTATGCGGGGCAATGTCATAGATATGGCAGTTGGGGTAATTGTGGGATCAGCTTTTGGGAAGATTGTTTCCTCGGTTGTTAATGATATTTTTATGCCGATGATTGGAATTTTAGTTGGGGGAGTTAACTTTACTGATTTAAAACTTGTCTTGTCACCAGCTGTTTTAAATGAAGCTGGAGAAGTTGTGAAGCTAGAAAATGCTTTAATGTATGGCCAATTTCTGCAAGCTTTATTTGACTTTTTAATTATTGCATTGTTTGTTTTTTTAGTTATTAAAATGATGAATCGCTTTAAAAAGCCCGCAGAAGTTAAGGAAGAAGCACCGAAGATTACGACTGAAGATCTCTTAACTGAGATACGTGACATCTTAAAAACTCAAGACTAAACTATTGATATTCAATAGTTTTTTTAATTTAAAAATATGATATGATTATTTACGGTGATAAAATGTCAGCTGCAATAAGCTTTAAAATAACTAATACTTCTTCTGATACTGAAGCACGAAATGGTGTATTAAAAACCTTACATGGGAGTTTTAAGACGCCTGTATTCATGCCAGTTGGTACTTTGGCAAGTGTTAAATTTTTAACTCCCGAAGAACTATATGATTTAAATGCCGATATCATTTTGGCTAATACTTATCATTTATGGATTCGACCAGGTTCGGATATTATTAAAGCAGCTGGCGGGTTACATAAATTTATGAATTATCAAGGACCAATTTTAACTGATAGTGGTGGTTTTCAAGTCTTTTCTTTAAGTAAAAATCGAAAGATATCTGAAGAAGGAGTGGCTTTCCGCAATCATTTAAATGGTGATAAACTATTTTTAACTCCTGAGAAATCGATTCAAATTCAAAATGATTTGGGAGCCGATATTATTATGAGTTTTGATGAATGTCCGCCTTATCCGGTTAGTTATCAGTATATGGAAGAAAGTATCTTAAGAACTGAACGCTGGGCAGAGCGTGGTTTAAAAGCCCATCAAAACCCAGAAAAACAAGCCTTATTTGGGATTGTTCAAGGTGGAGAATTTGCAGAATTAAGAAAAAGATCAGCCGAAGGTTTAGTTGCTTTAGACTTTCCTGGTTATAGTATTGGCGGAACTAGTGTCGGTGAAAGTAAGGAAGTAATGTATCAAATGATTAGTGATTCTACTTTTTATTTACCGAAAGAGAAACCTCGTTATTTAATGGGGGTTGGTTCGATTGATGCCATTTTAGAAGGAGTAGCTCGCGGGGTGGATATGTTTGATTGCGTTTTACCTACGAGAATTGGCCGTCATGGCACCTTAATGAGTTTAAATGGCCGCATTAATATTAAAAATCAACGTTATAGTGCCGATTTTAGTGTAGTGGACGCTGATTGTGATTGTTACACTTGTCGTAATTTTACCAAAGCCTATCTTAATCATTTATTTAGATCTAATGAAGGCTTAGGGCCGCGCTTGGCTTCAATCCATAATTTACATTTCTTAACCGATTTAATGCGTAAAATTCAAAAAGCTATTGCCGAAGATAATTTCTTAAACTTTAAAGCAGAGATTTTTGAGAAATTAAAATTGAGTGATTCTTTAAGGAGTGGTTTTTAATGGATATAAAAGAATTTCATTTTGATTTACCAGAAAGCTTAATTGCTCAAGAACCGCTTTCAAAACGGAGTGATTCCCGTTTGTTAGTTTTAAATAAAACTGATGGCAGTTTTTTTGATGAAAAATTTTCTAATTTATTTAAGTATTTAAAAGCAGGCGATGTCATCGTAAGAAATAACACCAAAGTATTACCAGCTCGTTTATTTGGAGTTAAAGCTGAAACTAATGCACTGGTGGAAGTTTTATTATTAAAACAAGTTGAAACTGGTTGGGAATGTTTAGTTGGCAATGCTCGAGTTGTAAAAAAGGATACGGTAGTTTCTTTTGGTGATGGTAAACTTAAAGCCCGGTGTCTTGAAGTATTAGAGCATGGCCGGCGAGTTTTTGAAATGGAATATCAAGGTATCTTCTTAAATGTTTTAGAAGAATTAGGAGAAATGCCGTTACCACCTTATATTAAAAAGCAACTTCAAGATAATGATCGTTACCAAACAATTTATGCTAAAAACTTAGGAAGTTCTGCCGCTCCAACAGCTGGTTTACATTTTACTGAGCAGATTTTTCAAGACCTTAAAAAGCAAGGTATTAAAATTATTGATTTGACTTTACATGTTGGTTTAGGGACCTTTAAGCCGATTAAAACTTCTGATATTACTTCTCACAAGATGCATGGTGAATACTACCAACTTGATGGAAACAGTGCTACAATATTAAATGAAGCACGGGCTAATAATTCACGAATTATTGCGATTGGAACCACGACGACTCGTGCTTTAGAAACTATTTATCAGAAATATCGTCGCTTTCAAGCTGACTCGGGAATAACTGAAATTTTTATTTATCCTGGGATTAAAATTGAGGCAATTAATGGCTTATTAACAAATTTCCATTTGCCTAATTCCACTTTAATTTTAATGGTTAGTGCTTTTGCCTCAAAGGATTACATTTTAAGGGCTTATCAGTACGCCATTAATGAAAAATATCGCTTTTTTTCCTTTGGAGATGCAATGTTGATTATATAGGAGGTTTCTCAAATGCAAACTAAACTATCTAGTAGGGCCAATCTTTCTAATACGATTCTCTTTTTTGCTTTAGGGCAATTTATTTTATTTTTGATTATTTCTTTAATTTTTGGATTAAATCATCCTTTATTCTTTTTAATGGAACAATTTAATATTAATGTTTATATTATTGCTGCATGTCTTTTGGTGATTCCATTTTATTTATTATTTGGAGTATTTGGTGTCGTAGTTCGCGATAAACATGCTGGATTAAGGAAAAGTTTTGCGACTTTGTTAAAAATCGTAATTGGCTTTTATTTACTATTTTTATTAGGAGCAATCGCCTTACGTTATTTTCGAATTAGTGATTTACCTTTACAATTATATATCTTATTAAACTATCCGATGGGGTTTGCCTTAAATAATTTAAGTGAAGAAAAAGATCTGATTGAACCAATCTTATTATTAACGGCAATTTTGCCAGGGGTAGCGTACTATATTGGAGCACTTTGGCGCTTGAATTTCTTAAGAAAGAAAACACTTTTTACAGATAAATAGAAAGAGGAATTATGGAACAATTTGATGTAGTTATTATTGGTGGAGGTATTAGCGGTTTGCTTTGTGCA
>CAYUXU010000051.1:0-7003 GCA_964449005.1 uncultured Erysipelotrichaceae bacterium
GAACCATTTTTTTCCATTTCTTCAATTTCTAAAAGTCTTCTAATACTTTTTTGAATAGTACGATAGTTAGTGAGCAATCCCCCTAACCAACGTTGGTTAACATAAAAAGACCCGGAACGTAAGGCTTCATCAACCACAGTTGCTTGTGCTTGTTTTTTAGTTCCTACAAAAAGAACTTTACCGCCTTTTTCCGAAATATCTTTCATTTTGGCATAAGCCTCCTCAAGATAATCTTGAGTTTTCGCTAAATCGAGAATGTGAATTCCATTACGTGAAGTATAAATAAATTCCTTCATCTTCGGATTCCAACGCCGCGTTTGGTGTCCAAAATGAACTCCACTTTCTAGCAATTTACGCATTGACACTACAGACATATTTTTTCCTCTCTTCCGTTAGTCCGCCACTATTTCTAAGCAATGTTAACTAATTAATTAGCACGGAACATTGAATTCATAGTGTGTGACGTGTGTTTAAAACACCACTAGTAAATATAGCATATCAGCCTGATTTAATCAATCTTATTAAACATTTTAGCGCGCGGATGGGCCTTTTGATAAGCGTTTGTTAAACTATCAACACTTACATGGGTATAAACTTGGGTCGTTGCAATATTAGCGTGACCAAGTAGCTCTTGAATCGTTCTTAAATCCGCACCATTATCTAACAAATGAGTCGCAAAGGAATGTCGCAACATATGAGGATGAACTTTTAAATTTAAGCCGGCCTTCAAAACAATTTGATCTAAGATATATTGAACCCCGCGGGTTGTTAAAGCTTTTCCATTTGTATTTAAAAAGAAAACTGCTTCAGTTGAATTTCTAATCATACGATATTTTTCTAACCACTCTAAAGCTTCCTTATGAAATGGCAAATAACGTTCTTTTTGACCTTTCCCTAAAACTAGTAAATAGCGTTGTTGAAAATTAATATCTGCTAATTTTAAAGCGACGACTTCACTAACTCGGAGACCTGAAGCGTACATTAATTCAAATAAAGCACGATTACGAATCCCTAAATCAGTTGTGACATCAATCGCATCAAAAAGTAATTCAATCTCATTATAGTATAAAAACTCTGGTAGTTTCTGAGCTTTTTTGCCACTACTTATTCCTAAAAAAGGATTATTTTTAAAATCATGAAATTCAATTAAATAATTATAAAAAGATCTCAAAGCCGATAAATTTCGTGCTAAAGAACTATTGCTTAATTGAATTTGATTATTCTCAATCCTTAAAAAAGTAATAAAATTATTTACCACAAAACGATTGACTTGGTTTAAATCAAAAATCGCTTCTTGTTTTAAAAAATTAATAAAACGACTAATATCGCGCTGATAAGCATCATAAGTATGTTTTGAATCAGTGAGACTTTGTTTTAAGTAATTTAAATATTCTTGAAAAAGTTGATCAATCATAAATATCTTTTAAATTATTAATAGTAGCAAGTGCTTGATTATAATAATGTTCAGCTCGTTTATTTTTTGGAATTTTCTGATCTCTTTTTAAAATTCCGAAATTTGCTTTCATCGGTTGGAAATTATCTCCCGCAGCATTACTAATATAATTGGCTAAACTAGTAATAATGGCAGTCGCTTCATAATCAGGAAGACTCTGGCCTTTTATAACTAAACTTAAATTTAAGGCTGCCAATAATCCACTTGAGGCACTCTCAACATAACCTTCTACTCCAGTAATTTGACCCGCAAAAAATAAATTAGGACGATCTTTAACTTGATAGTGCTTATTTAATAGTTCCGGAGCTTTTAAATATGTATTACGATGCATCGTACCATATCTTAAAAATTGAGCATTTTTCAAACCAGGAATTAAACGAAAGACTTCTTTTTGCATCGGAAAAGTTAAATTTGTTTGAAAACCTACTAAATTATACAAATCACCCGCCACATTATCTTGTCTTAATTGGACTACAGCAAAAGGTGTTTTTCCGTTATGACTAAGCCCAACTGGTTTGAGGGGTCCATAAAGCAAAGTTTGATAACCTCTTTTTGCCATTACTTCAATTGGTAGACACCCCTCAAAGTGTTGTTTCTCAAAATCTTTTAAGACGACTGTTTCAGCATTGATGAGTGCTTCATAAAAGACTTGGTACTCGGCCTCAGTAAAGGGACAATTAATATAGTCAGCACTACCTTTATCGTAACGAGATTTATAGTAAGCAATCTCAAAATCAATTGAATCTTGATATATTAAAGGTGCTGTCGCATCAAAAAATGATAAATCAGCGGCTTTTAAATCCTTTTTAATTTGGTTAACTAAGGTATCACTAGTTAAGGGACCTGTCGCAATAATGGTATAACCTTCTAAGATTTCGGTAACTTCTTGATTAATAATAGTTACTAAAGGATGATTTTTTAGATAATCGGTTAGCTGAGTCGCAAATAATTCACGATCAACCGCTAAAGCACTACCAGCTTTAACACTGGTGGCATCAGCTGTTTTAATAATAATACTGTCTAAGTGGCGCATTTCTTCTTTTAAAAGACCAACCGCTACTTTTGGGTCATTGGAACGTAATGAATTGGAACAAACTAGCTCAGCAAAAAGATCACTTTGGTGAGCCAAAGTCATTTTTACGGGACGCATTTCATAAAGATCAACTTTAATCCCGCGTTTAATGAGTTGATAAGTAGCTTCAACTCCGGCTAAACCAGCTCCAATTACATTAACTTTCATCTTTGGTTTCTTTTTTCGGCTCCTTTAAAATATAACGACATTTTGGAAAACTAGAACACCCAGTAAAGTAAGTTCCATAACGACTTTTTCTCCGAATTAATGGCGAACCACATTCCGGACATTTTTCTTCTAAAAGTTCACCATTAACTTCTCCATCTTTTTTCTCTTTTAAAGCCCGGGTATATTTACAACTTGGATAAGTACTACAAGAAATAAACTTTCCATAGCGCCCTTCACGATAAACTAAATCAGCCCCACAAAGTGGACAAGCTTCACCAACTTTCTCTGGTTCAACTTTTTCCATTTTCTGATAAGCATTATCTAGTAATGGTTCAAAAGTATTGTAAAAATCTTGAAGCGTCTTAAGGCTTGATAACTTATTTTCGGCAATTAAATCGAGATCTTCTTCCATTTGGGCAGTATATTTAACATTAATTAGACTAGAAAAGTATTTAATTAACTCTTGATTAGTTAAGATACCCTTTTCGGTTGGGAAAAATACTTTAGTACGACTAGTTTCACTACTGCGATCTAAGCGGACATAGGCCCGTTTTTGAATCATATCAATAATACTAGCATAAGTACTAGGTCGACCAATCTTTAATTCTTCCAGTGCTTTAATTAAACGGGCTTCACTATAACGTAGTGGTGGTTCAGTAAAGTGTTGTTTACCAAAGACTTCTAAAGGCTGATGGGTATCTGAAACTTTGAAAGTTGGTAAAATTTCGTCTTTGCTGGATTCATAATCACCATAAACTTTTAAATATCCATCAAAAATGATTTGGGTACCTCGAGCCACAAACTCATAATCAGCTTGTTTTAAGGTTACGACGACATTTTGACTTACGGCAGGAGCCATTAAGGAAGCTAAAGCCCGAGCATAAATTAATTTATATAACTTAAACTCATCATTAGTTAAGAACTTTTTAATTTTATCAGGAGTGTATTCTAAATTTGAAGGACGAATCGCTTCATGGGCATCTTGTGCGGCAGCATCTGCTTTAAAACGATACTTGCCTTGGTATTTTTTACCACACATAAATTCAATATAATCTAATGCATCTTTCACAAAGTTATTAGATAAACGCGTTGAATCGGTTCGCATATAAGTAATCAATCCGACTAAAGCATTCTCAATTGATTTTCCTTCATAAAGCTTTTGAGCAATTACCATAGTCTTTTTAGCACTAAATCCTAACTTGGTAGCGGCTTCTTGTTGTAAGGTCGAAGTGGTAAAAGCTAATTTTGGTTGACGGTTTTTCTTAGTCTCTTTAACATCGCTGACTAAAAATTCACCTTGTAAATCAGCGACTACTTTATCCGAAGCAACTTGATCTTTTAATTCAAGTTTTTTACCTTTATATTTCGCTAAGTCAGCAATCACTTCAATTTTATCGACTTCAAAGCGAGCATGGATGCTCCAATATTCTTCAATGATAAAGGCATTGATTTCATCTTCTTTTTCAACAATTAAGCGTAAGGCTACTGATTGTACGCGTCCCGCTGATTTACTTTTAATCTTAGTTTGTAATAAACGTGACAATTTAAAGCCGATAATTCGATCTAAAATTCGGCGAGTTTCTTGGGAAGAAACTAAAGCTAAATCAATATTACGAGGATGAGCAAAAGCATCAGTAACGGCATTTTTAGTAATTTCGTTAAAAACAACTCGATTTTCTAAATCAAGATCTAAACCCAATTCTTGAGCTAAGTGCCAAGAAATCGCTTCCCCTTCCCGATCAGGGTCAGTTGCTAAATAAACAAAGTCAGCTTTCTTAACGGTTTGTTTTAAATTTTTTACAACATCTTTTTTATCACGACTCACGACATATCGTGGCGTAAACTTGTTCTCTATATCTACCCCTAACCCACCTGGCCCACTTTTCGCTAAATCACGAATATGACCTTTACTGGAGACGACTAAAAAGTCATCACCTAAATAACGGGCAATACTTTTTGTCTTGGTTGGGGATTCAACTATTACTACTTTTTTCATAAAACCTCCGATATCTCTATTATTATTAAAGCATCTTTTTTCTTTTGTCAAATCAAATCATTTTCTATTTTAAAATATAATGCTCCTAATTCTAACAAATAATTACAACCACTTCCACTTTTATCATCTAATTGATATGGGATACTATAAACTGTTTTTCCTAGTTCTAAAGCCTGATCAACGCTAAAGAAACAACTACTATATTTATCGGCTTGAGTTACGATTAAGGTTTCTCCTAAAGCTGCGATTAATCGAGCTTGAGCTTGAAAAGTTCGTCGGGTTGGTTTTAAAAATCCGGGAAATTCGCTGAGAATTAAATGTTGCTTTTTTAGACTTTGATAAAGATCATAATTATCTTTGGGATAAATATAATTTATCCCACCAGCTAATACCACAATTGACTGACCACTTTTTAAGGCACTAAGTTGTACTCTGGTTTCAATTCCTTTTCTTAGGCCACTGACTACAATCTGTTTGGTAGTTACTTGTCTCACTATAATATCAGTCATTTTCAAACCGTAATAAGTCGGGACACTACTTCCAACAATACTGATTAAAGGCTTCTGCAATAAATCTAAATCACCATAATAATAAATAATATAAGGCGCCTGTTTCAGTCTTTTTAAAGCTAGTGGATAATTTTTATCAAAAATACTTAAATAATTTCCTGAATATTTTAATTTACTCCAGCTTTCCTGATTAAAGATAGCTTTTTTAATTTTAAAATAATCGCCTTGATACTTTAAAGAATAATATAAGAGTTGTTCCTTTTTCATTACTCTTATATTCTTTTTAAGTTGTTAGTTTCCTAACTTGCTTGATATCTGACTTGATAATTTTGTATAATCTTTCTGTGAGGTGAACTATGCGCTTAATCACAACCCAAGCTTTTGGGATCAGGTTACCAATCTTAAAGACTGGTGATGACTTAATTTCAATTATTACCAATTCCGTTTTAAAAGCAGTTAAAACCCATCAGTTAGTTTTAAAAGACCATGATATTATTAGTGTTACTGAAGCCCTTGTTGCCAGAACTCAAGGTAACTACGCTAGTATTGAAGACATTAAAAATGAAGTATTAAAAAAATATGATTATAACACACCCCTTGGTGTAGTTTTTCCGATGTTAAGTCGTAATCGCTTTGCGTTAGTTTTAGAAGCGATTGCTTTAGGTAATAAACGGGTTATCGTACAATTTAGTTATCCAGCTGATGAAGTTGGTAACCAATTTTTAGATGAACAATTACTAATTGAGAAACAAATTAATCCTTACCAAGATGCCTTTGATGAAAAAAGCTTCCGAGATACTTTTGGTTATAATACCAAGCATATGTTTACCAATATTGACTATATCGAGTTTTATAAATCACTATCCGACAATATTGAAATTGTGTTCTCAAATGATCCTAATTATATTTACAATTATACAAACCAAGTCTTAGTCGCTGATGTTCATACTCGCCATCTTACAAAAGTAACACTTCAGCAAAATAAAGCTGGAATTGTTTACGGTTTAGATGAACTCTTAACTGAAAAATCTGAGCAACATGGCTATAACCCAACTTATGGGCTGTTAGGTTCAAATAAAGCTAATGAAACTTCAGTCAAACTCTTCCCACGTGATACCGAAACATTTGTCATTAATTTGCAAGCAAAAATTTACCAAGAAACTAATAAAAAAGTTGAAGTGGTTGTCTTTGGCGATGGGGCTTTTAAAGATCCAATTGGTAAAATTTGGGAACTAGCCGATCCAGTTAGTGCGATAGCTTTTACCGACGGATTAAAAGGTCGCCCTCACGAATTAAAAATCAAATACTTAGCCGATAATACCTTCCAAGACTTATCAGGTGCTGCCTTAGATAAAGCGTTAATTAAGTCTTTAAAAGAAAAAAACCCAACTACTGCTTCGAGCCAAAGTATTGGAACAACTCCTCGTCAAATCGCGGATCTAGTATGTAGTTTGAGTGATTTAATTAGTGGTAGTGGTGATAAAGGTACACCGGTTGTATTAATTCAAGGTTATTTTGATAATTACTCTGATTTATAAATCTAAAGTGATTTGCTGCAAACTTTTAATTTTAAATGATTTACGATGAATTGGGCTTAAGCCCAATTTTTTAATAGCCATGATGTGCTTCTCAGTAGGATAGCCTTTATGTTGCTTTAAGCCATAAGCTGGGTATAAAAAATCATAATACTCCATCAAGTTATCTCGGATAACTTTCGCTAAGATACTAGCACCCGCAATTGAAACACTTTTTTGATCACCTTTGATTAAGCTAATAACTTCTTGTTTTTCTAATTCCAGCTTAAT
>CAYUXU010000052.1:0-5008 GCA_964449005.1 uncultured Erysipelotrichaceae bacterium
TAGAGGTGAAATAAATGTTTGAATCAATTTCCGAAAAAATGACTAATGTCTTTCGTAAGCTAGCGGGTACTGATAAAATATCCGAAAGAAATATCGAAAGAGCAATTAGTGAAATACGACAAGCCTTATTAGAAGCTGATGTTAACTATCGGGTTGTCAATCAATTTTTAAATCAAGTTAGTCACCGCGCTTTAGGTGAAAAAGTTATTAGCTCAGTTAATCCGAGTGAAATGTTTATTAAAATCATTCATGATGAAATTATTAAGTTATTAAGTCATGAAGATCAAGCCTTAAACTTTGCCCGTTCAGGTTTGTCAACCTTCTTAGTAGTTGGTTTACAAGGAACTGGGAAAACCACTAACTTAGCGAAAATTGCCGGTTATTTAAAAAATAAACTTAATAAAAAAGTCTTGATGATTGCGGCTGACGTGGTTCGTCCAGCAGCCATTGAACAATTAGAAACTTTAGGAAAAGAAATAGAAGTCGATGTTTTTACCTTAGGACCAAATGTCAGTGCTTTAAAGACAGTTGAAGCTGGAATTAAAGCCGCTAAAAAAGGTGATTATGACACGATTTTAATTGATACCGCTGGTCGTTTACATATTGATGATGAATTAATGGCAGAACTTGCTGCGATTAAAAAAGTTAGTAAGCCTGAGGAGATTTTACTGACGGTTGATGCTATGACCGGTCAAGATATTATTAGTGTTGCTGAATCTTTTCATCAACTTTTATCAATTACCGGTTTAATAGTGACAAAACTCGATGGTGATGCCCGTGGCGGAGCAGTTTTATCAGTTAAAGCAGTAACGGGAGTTCCAGTCAAGTTTACTGGAGTTGGGGAAAAGCTTGAAGATTTAGATTTCTTTTATCCTGACCGGATGGCTGACCGAATTTTGGGGATGGGTGATATTGTTAGCTTGGTCGAAAAAGCTCAGGAACAAATCGATATGGCTGCTGCGGAAAAAGCGGCTGAACGTTTATTATCTGGTCAATTTGATTTAGAGGATATGTTATTTCAACTAGAACAAATGAATAAAATGGGGTCATTTAAATCAGTTATGAAGATGATTCCTGGTTTTAACCAACTTACCAAAGATGTTGATGGTGATGAGGCAGACGCTACTTTAAAAAAGAATAAAGCAATTATTTTAAGTATGACAAAAGAAGAACGCCAAAATCCTGATATTTTACGGGCCTCACGAAAAAATCGAGTGGCTTTAGGCAGCGGAACCGCAGTCAGTGATGTTAATCGTTTATTAAGGCAATATAGCCAAATGAAGGAACAAATGCGTTTAATGTCGCGGATGATCAGAAAGTAGTAAACTAATGGCAGATATCTTAAATTTAATCATTGGTGGTTTAGTAATAATAATTTTAATTATTTCAATTAATCTCTTTTTAAAGTTGAAAGGTTTAAAGACTAATTTCGCTTTATTAAATTTAAATTTAGAAATAATTAATCGCAAGTTTACGGAGATGAGCTTGAAGCAAGCGAAAAGTACTGCGGTTGGTCAAAATTTGTACTTTACTTATCGTAATTATCGGCGAAATCGTAGATATTTACGACTTCTAATGCGTTATTTGCCTCTGTATGGTAAAAATACTTGACAGCTGTTTATTATTTGATATACTAGGAAAAGATTAAGGAGGAAATTATGGCAGTAAAAATCCGTTTAAGAAGAATGGGCGCTAAAAAAGATCCATTTTATCGAATTGTCGCCGCTGATTCTCATTATGCTCGTGATGGACGTTTTATTGAGATTATCGGTCACTATAATCCAACTACTGAGCCAGCTGAAGTTAAAATTGATGAAGAAATTGCTTTAAAATGGTTAAATGTTGGGGCACAACCATCTGATACCGTTCGCAATTTATTTTCTAAAGCTGGAATTATGCAAAAATTTCATGAATCAAAAAAGAAGAGTAGTTAGTTATGAACAATTTTGAACAAGCAGTTTATGATTTAATTCTTCCGATGGTTGATGATCCAGCTAGTCTTAATGTTAAGATGATGGAATCATTAAATGATAGTGAAATCTTGATTTATGTTTATGCAAATTCTAATGACACGGCGCGCCTTATTGGTCGACGTGGTGTGATGGCAAGTGCTTTAAGACAAACTATGATGATTGCGTCACGCTTAGAAGATAAGAAAATTTCATTAAAATTTGAATCATATTAGGATGCTGATGCATCCTTTTTTGGAGGAATTATGGATTATTTAGAAATTGGTAAAATTGTCAATACTTTTGGGATAAAAGGGGAATTAAAAGTTGTCAGTGAATCAGAGTTTATTTCTGATCGTTTTGCCAGTGGCCAAACTCTTTACTTAGGTGATGACAAAATTCCGGTAGTCGTAAAATCTTATCGAATCCATCAATCTAATGTTTTATTGTTACTAAAGAATGTTACTAATATTAACGATGTTTTAAAATATCGTGATTTAACGGTATATATTGATAAAGCTGAGATTGATGATTTGCCGGATGGTTATTACTTATTTCAATTAATTGGCTTAAAAGTTTATCATGATGAAAACTATCTCGGAGAAGTTGTTGATACTTATAAAAACCTCCAAACTTTATTAAAGATTAAAACTCAAGATAAAGAAGTCTTGATTCCCTTTGTTCCAGCTTTCATAAAAAAAGTCGATTTAGAAGCTGGAATAATTGAGATTGATATCATTGAAGGTTTACTATGAAAATTACGATTTTAACTTTATTCCCTGACATGTTCCATGGCTTTCTTGATACTTCAATTATTAAAAAAGCTCGTTTGAAAAATTTAGTTGAAATTAATTTAGTTGATTTTCGAGAATATTCAACTTTAAAAACAAAACGAGTGGATGATTATCCTTATGGGGGCGGCAGTGGCATGGTGTTACGCTATCAACCAGTGGTAGCGGCTTTAAAGCAGCACCAAAGTCCTGATTCCTCTGTGATTATGCTTTCACCTAGTGGCAACCTTTTTAATCAGAAACTAGCTAGAAAACTCAGTAACAAACAAGATTTAATTTTAATTTGTGGCCATTATGAAGGTTATGATGAAAGGATTTTACAACATGTCGATCAAGTTATTTCAATTGGTGATTATGTTTTAACTGGTGGAGAATTAGCGAGCATGGTCTTAAGTGATGCCGTGATTCGATTACTACCAGAAGTTATTAGTGATGGCTCTAAAAGTGAAGAATCGTTTGAAAATGAACTATTAGAGTACCCTCATTATACCCGTCCTGAGACAATTGCCGGTCAAAAAGTGCCTGATGTTTTAATTTCTGGCAACCATCAAAAGATTGCCGAATATCGTTTAAAAGAATCGTTTAAAAAGACTTTAATTTATCGACCCGATTTAATTAAAAATTATAAATTTGATAAAGCGGCTTTAAAGAGTTTCAAGCAAGCCAAAGATGAATTAAAAGAAGATTAAAGATATGGTTATGTAAGAGTATAATATACATTTTTAAAGGTATCTATTACAAGTTTGATAAAACTGATATAATAAAATTATAAAATACTTCTTATAAAATAAGGTGATAAAAATGAAAAGAAACATTTTATATTTTCTAACTATATTCCTATTGACAATTTGTTTATTTGGATGTGTACCAATGAATATGAACAATGTAGTAAAAGAACCCAATTTTACAGGGCTTGTAGAAGAAGTATATGAAAATACTATTATCGTTAAAGTAAATGAAAAGCAAGGTATATCTTCAGATTTAGTTTCTGTGAATACAAAAACTAAACTTAAAGATAGTATTAGAGATTTTGAAGTAGGTCAACAAGTAAGGGTTTACTACAATGGTATTGTAGCTGAGAGTTATCCAGCTCAAGTAAATACAGTTTACGCGATAGTAATTGTTATTTCTGATTAATAGATTCATGAACGTTAACTAAAAAACAACTATTTAAAGTCAATTTTCATAAAAGCTTTTAAGACCAAATTTTTTAGAAAAATAAGTTGTATAAAATAGAAAGAAAGTTAGAAGGTTCTAGTTTCTTATAAATAAGATTTACTGATATTGAAGATTTTAACTTATTTTAATCAAGTGTATTAGATAGCCATAAGATATGCTTTAAGTCATCTGGCCTAGAAAGAAAATTATCAGTACTAAACCTATATTGATAATACGAGACATAACATGCGAATAATAACAGATACAGGATCATTATTAACTAAAAAGCGAGCTAAAGAATTAGATGTTACTTTATTACCTTTACAGGTTACGGTAGGCGGGAATAATTTCCGTGATTATTTTGATATAACTGAAAGCAAGTTTATTGAATTAATAAAAACTGCTTATCCTGTCACATCTCAACCAGCAATTGGCGAAGTAATCAAGGCTTATGAAGATCAAGGTGAAGCATTACATATTGCAATGACAACTGGTCTTAGTGGTGCATATAATTCAGCATATGGACATATCCAAGTAGAAAACATTAAACATGTCACATTATTTAATTCAAAAACATTAGCTGGAACCCAACAATACTTAGTTGAACTAGCGTCCATTTTAAAAGAAGATCATACGATAGATGAAATTATTGAAAGAATGGAATATTGTTTAGAAGAATGTCAATCGTTTTTAATCCCAAATGATTTCGATTATTTAAAAAGAGGTGGAAGACTATCGCTACTTGGTGCGACTTTGGGTGGTTTAATTAAAATCAAACCAATTGTTACACAAATAGAAGGCGGAGAGAAAATTGAGCGTTTTGGTTTTAAACGAACTTGGAGAGGTGCTTTAAGAGAAATAGTAAAGCATATGAAAAATAATGGTGTTTCAGATAAACATAAAATTTATATTTTTCATGCTCAAAATAAAGATACTGCACTACTTGCTAAAGAGCTTATAGAAGAAAGTATTGAAAAAGCGGATATAAAAGTAATGACTCTTACACCTGCCATGATAACTCAAGGTGGACCAGGCTTAGTTGCTATTCAATATATTAGAAAAGACAAAGAAATAGATACTATATAATAGTTAAAATTTATTGTTAAGATG
>CAYUXU010000052.1:5108-6739 GCA_964449005.1 uncultured Erysipelotrichaceae bacterium
TAGAAAAGACAAAGAAATAGATACTATATAATAGTTAAAATTTATTGTTAAGATGCAAACAGTAAATTCGCAAATTTATAAGAAAGTTAGAAACTTTAAAAATAAAGCATATCAGAACAGCATTATCCTCACCTTGGCAAAATGGTACGGTAGAGCGCAGTCACTGAGAAGATAGTAAGTTTTATGAGCGTATAATCTTCAAATCAGAATCAGATATGCAGAAAAAGATTAAAAGATACAATCGTCAATCTAATAACATTCACAGAAAAGTCTTAAACTTTAAAAGTCTTAATTAAATGGTACAAAGGTATCGTATTTAAAAAACCACACATACCAAGGTGAAAAAATAATATCCTTAGGAATATTCAAGAGAATGTAAAATTTGTTTGATTTCTCTAAAAAAAGATGATTAAAGATATGGTTTAAACTTGCATTATAAGGTGTGATTTGTTATATTATTAAAGCTTAGGCATTAGTCTTCCGCTGGCTATAGGCTATGAAGGTTAATTATTAGATTGAAAGGAAATTGAAATGAATTTAGGTTTAGTTAATGAAATTACCAAAAAACAACTTAAAACTGATCTTCCAGACTTTAAGCCAGGTGCTACAGTTCGGATTGACGTTTTAATTCAAGAAGGTAATAAATCAAGAATTCAAGCGTTTGAAGGTGTAGTTATCGCACGAAGCGGAAGCGGCATTGCCGAAACTATTACTGTCCGTAAAATGTCTTCCCAAATTGGGGTTGAGCGGGTTTTCCCAATCCATTCTCCAATTGTTAGTAAGATTGAAGTTTTACGCCATGGTAAAGTAAGAAGAGCTAAATTGTTTTACTTACGGAGTCGTTCAGGTAAAGCTGCCCGAATTGCTGAAATTCGCAAATAAAATCGAGTCCGCTCGATTTTTTTAAAAGGAGTTTTAATGGAAAAGAAAACTTTTAAAGAGAAACTACTGACAGAAAGCATCTCATTATTAAAAATCTTTGTAATTAGCTTTCTGCTCGTCAGTCTTTTAACGACCTTTGTCATAAAACCAGTTAAAGTGGTTGGAGATAGTATGTATCCCACTTTACATAATCATGATAATGGTTTTTCAAGTGTAATTACTAAATTAACTCGTGGTATAAGAAGATTTGACATTGTCGTGGTCTATTTACCAACCGATAAGAAATATATTGTTAAAAGGGTAATTGCTTTACCTAATGAAACCGTTAGTTATGAAAACAACCAACTCTTTATTAATAATAGTCCCCTTGCTGAACCATTTTTGGATGAAAAATACATGCAAGAGGTTACTAAAGAAGGAAGTAACTTCACGAAAAATTTTGATCCTTTAACTTTAAAAAGTGATGAATATTTTCTTTTAGGTGATAATCGTCCCTTTTCGTTAGACTCGATGTATTATGGACCGTTTAAAGAAAATCAAATAATAAGTATCGGAGTTTTCGTTTTATTTCAACTCCCAATTCGTTAAATTAGACTTGGAAAGCTTATCAAAAATGATAGGCTTTTTTAATTCTTAATTTTAAAGCACACTTCATAAAATTCTGATTAATTTAAGAAAAAACATTTGTTTAAACTGGCTAATAATTCTGAGATTGTAAAAGAAATTATATTTTGATAAAATTAACTTAA
>CAYUXU010000053.1:0-6656 GCA_964449005.1 uncultured Erysipelotrichaceae bacterium
AGCGCTGACAACTGCCGTTTCACTCCGCAAGATACGTGGTCCTAAACCACAGAACTGGAAGTTGTACTGTTTTAAATACCTTAGATCGCGCTTACTAAAGCCGCCTTCTGGTCCAATTAAGATACTTAATGAGGAATCTTTCTTGATTCGGCTTGGTTGTAGTAAGACTTGTTTTAAGTCTTCATAAGCGACAAAGTTTTGATTCTCTAGATAATCATTTATCTTCGGTAATTCAACAGGAGCCAAGATTGTTGGATACTTTAGGCGATGTGCTTGTTCAGCTGCCTCTACTACAATAGTTTGCCATCTTTCAAGTTTTTTTTCAATCTTTCCATTAATTTTTACAACACAATGATCAGTAATAACTGGAATAATCTTGCTTACTCCAAGCTCAGTGGCTTTCTGCAAAGCCCACTCAAAACGATCTTTTTTAATTAAGGCTAAAAATAATACAACCGCACTCTCAAATTCAAATGGAGCAGTAATTTCTTCAATAATTTTCGCAGTTAATTGAGAGTTATTATTTTTCACTTCGGCTATAAAGAGTTGTTTTGTATTAGAAATCCTGATTTGGGTTGATTTTGTTACTTTTAATACCGTTTTTAAGTGATATGCTATTTTATCCGGCAATAAAAAAGTCTCGAGAACTTTGAAGTCTCGTTCAATGAAATATTGTTGCATCTTACTGTTGCGCGATTTGCCTTAATTTTTTAATTTCATAAGGTTTTAAACTTCGATATTCACCAGGGTTTAAACCACCTAATGTTAAAAAAGCAAATTGTTTACGATGTAAGCGGGTCACTTCATATCCAACTGTTTCTAACATTCTTCGAATTTGGCGATTACGTCCTTCTTTAATTCTAATTTCAAAACGTGTCACTTGTTTTTTAAAATCTTTATTTTTAATAATAACTTTAGTTGGTAAAGTCATCCGATCGTCAAGCATAATACCATGTTCTAATTGGCGAATTTGATGAACTTCTAAAATACCTTTGACATCAACTTGATAAATTTTTTCAATTTGATAGCGAGGATGAATCATTAAGTTTGCGAACTCACCATCATTAGTTATTAATAAAATACCCGTTGTATCATAATCTAAACGTCCCACCGGAAATAAACGATAATCTTGAGGTAATAAATCAGTTACTACTTTACGATTATGAGGATCACTAGTAGAACTCAAATATTTCGAGGGTTTATAAAGTAAGTAATAAACTTTTTCTTCTTTATTAATAACTTTATTATCAATCCTAATCTGAACATTACTAGGAAACTTGCTTCCTAGTTCATTAACAATAACACCATTGACTTTAACTTTGCCGGCAAGAATATATTTTTCAGCTTCCCTTCTTGAACAGAAGCCACTGGCAGCGATTAATTTTTGAAGTCTGATTAAATCAGTCATATAATTCATCACTTTCGCTTTCGGCTTCGAAAGTTGGGAGATCAGGCAATTCTTTTAAATCTGTTAATTTAAAAGTATCTAAAAACTCTTGGGTTACTCCATACAAAATTGGACGACCGGGAGCTTCAATTCGTCCAACTTCTTCGATTAAATCTCGTGCTAAAAGTTTGCGTAACATCATATCAGAACTGACACCCCGAATCTCCTCGATTTCAAGACGAGTCACCGGTTGTTTATAAGCAATGATTGCCAACGTTTCTAAAGCAGATGGTGATAACTTCCGCTTTGATTCAAGTTTTAATAAAGCCTCTAAATACGGATAAATTTCGCTAGAACTAACAAACTTGTAAATTTCACCATAATTAACCAATTCGAAACCAAAACTAGGAGCTTGATATTTTTCCATTAAATTGTTTAAGGCCATTTCAACCGTTAATTTATCTAAATCTAAGACGCTTAAACAAGCTTCTAAAGTTAAACCTTCATCACCTGCGACAAAAATCATACCTTCTAATATTCTCTCTAATTGATCTTGATCCATTATTCCCACCTCAACCAAATTTCTGATTCATGTAAACTAAAATATAACAAATTTAAGCGAATTAAGTCCAGTATTGCTAAAAATGCAACAATCGCTTCTTGCAAACTCTCACAATCATTAACAATCTCATTAAAAGTAAAACTATTCCCAGTCTTGGGATAAGTAGTTCGAATTGTAGTAATCATTTCGTCAACGGATATCTCTTTTTGAGTAAACTTAGTCTTAATACTACTACTAAGAGCTAAACGGCGTAAAACACGTTGCATCGCTTTTGTGAGCTCATAAGGACTTCCATCATATCTTTCAAAATCATCTTGGAAAAAAGATTCAGGTAAACTTTCCATGGGCTTATCAATTTGTCGACTTCGACTTTCATATAATGATTCAAGAGGTTCTAAAACTTCTTTGAAACGTTGGTATTCTAAAAGTCGCTTCACTAAAAGGTCTCTTTGATCTTCTTCGTACTCGCTTTCTAACTCACTTTCATCTGTTGGTAATAATCTTTTACTTTTATATTCAATTAAAGTAGCTAACATTGTTAAATATTCACTAGCAATTTCAAGCTTTAAAGCTTCCATTTGATTTAAATACGTTAAATATTGATTAGTCAATTCAAAAATATCTAAATCAAATAAATCTAGCTCTTTTTCTTTTATTAAATGAAGCATCAAATCAAGAGGCCCATTAAACTTTTCAATTACAACTGTGAATTCCATTTCTTACCTTAAATCACTTGATAAATTAATGGTTCAGGCTTTGGTGATTCATTATTAAAACTATATGCTGTTAAAAAGCGTGCGATAAACTCTGAAGTTAAGTCATTGTCATGATGAATTTCAGCAATCACATCACCCTTTTCTACATATTCACCAATTTTTCGTTTGAGAATAATCCCAACTCCATAATTGATTTTATCATCTTTTGTGAGTCGTCCCGCTCCTAAAAGCATTGCTTGATGGCCTAAAACTGAAGCTTTAATACTGGCGATATATCCAGATTTTTCACTTAAGATATTACTAATAAATTTTGCCTTTGGTAATAACTCCGGGTTTAAAATTTGATTAGGATTACCACCTTGAGCTTTAACTAATTCTACTAGCTTATTTAAAGCACTTTCTGATTTGAAAGCCTCATCTACTTTAATCATAGCTTCTTCTTGGTTCTGTACTACTTCTGCCAATTCTAACATTAAGGCTGCACTGACTTTAATTAAATTAACAAAATCAGCCGGTCCCTCTCCCTTTAAAGTCGCAATCGCTTCTTTAACTTCTAAAGCGTTGCCAATTGCAAACCCAAGTGGTTGTTCCATACTTGTAATCATCGCTTTAACTTTCTTACCAAGTCTTTCGCCAATTTCTATCATGGTATTGGCTAAATTTAATGCATCTTCAGCGATATTCATAAAAGCGCCATCTCCATATTTTACATCTAATAAAATGGCATCAGCTCCACTGGCAATTTTTTTTGACATAATGCTTGAAGCTATTAAAGGAATTGAAGCGACAGTAGCTGTCACATCTCGTAAGGCATAAAGGACTTTATCTGCATATACTAGATTGTCAGTTTGTCCTATTAAGGCAATATTAATTTTATTGACTTGATTAATAAAAGCTGCTTCACTTAAGTTTATGTTATAACCACTAATTGATTCTAATTTGTCTAAAGTTCCACCAGTATGACCTAAGCCACGCCCTGACATTTTCGCAATTTTACCTTGACAAGCCGCCACAAGCGGTGCTAAAGCTAAGGTTGTTTTGTCGCCTACCCCACCAGTTGAATGCTTGTCAACTTTAATACCGGAAATTTTTGATAAGTCAAAGACTTTACCACTTTTAACCATTGCCTCAGTTAAAGCAGCCGTTTCACTTGGATCCATCCCATTTAAAACGATAGCCATTAACAAAGCTGAACTTTGATAATCGGGAATTGTATTATCAATTAAACCCGCAATCCAAAAGTTAATTTCTTCTGGAGTTAAAGTTTGATTATCTTTCTTTTTTTCAATTATATCAACAAAGCGCATAAGCCCTCCTTATTATAAAAAAGTAGCAAGGCTACTTTATTTCAATAATTTTCATCATATTAGCAGTACCTTCACCGGTTGGATAACCAGCTGTTAAGATAATTAATTGACCGGGTAAAAAACCATGTGCTTTAGCAATAGTACTGGCCAAATCATCATCATTAGTTAATTCGTTTTGAACTTTACTGAAAATCGGAATAACTCCCCAATATGATTGGAGGCGACGTTGTGTCTCTTTCGTAAAAGTAATCGCCAAGATAGGTACTGGTGGCCGAAATTTCGAAATTCTACGGGCGGTACTTCCCCCTTGAGTAAAAGCGACGATTGCCGCAACATTTGGCAAGTTCAAACAAGTGTTAGTTATACTATAACCAATTGAATCTTGAATAGTAGCCTCGCTAGTTAAACGAGACTTTTTAACATTATCTTTATAGGGAATAATATCTTCAATGGCTCGGGCAATGATATCCATTGTCGTGACTGCTTGAGTTGGATAATCACCGACAGCTGACTCTCCTGAGAGCATAATGGCATCACTACCATCTAATATCGCATTTGCAACATCACTAGCTTCGGCTCGAGTTGGTCTTGGATTATTAATCATTGATTCAAGCATATGAGTAGCAGTTATAACCGGTTTTCCAAATTCATTAGCTTTAGAAATCATTATTTTTTGATAAATTGGAACTAGTTGGGTACTTACTTCGACTCCTAAGTCACCACGTGCCACCATGATTCCATCACTTACCTTTAAAATTTCTTCAATATTTTCATAACCTTCTTGACTTTCAATTTTAGCAATAATTTGAGTTTTTGGCTTGCCTTCCTCAATCAAGATTTTTCTGATATCTAAAACATCTTCGGCCCTTCTCACGAACGAAGCCGCTAAAAAGTCAATATTATGTTGACAAGCAAAACGAATATCAGCTTCATCTTTATCTGAGATAAAAGGCATTGTTAGTTTAACACCTGGAACATTTACCCCTTTACGTGTTTTAATAAAGCCCGGATTTTCAACTCGACAAACTAATTCATCGGCTTTTACTTCCAAGATTGTAAGACGTAATTTACCGTCATCTATCAGTAAAGTATTACCACGTTTCACATCGTCAAATAATTCTGGTGAAGCAATGTGAAAACCTTCCCGATTTCCAACCATTTCATATTTGTATACCGTAACAATATCGTTTAATTGGTATTCAACAGCATCATTCTCCATTTTGCCGCAACGAATTTCTGGACCTTTAGTGTCAACTAAAATTGAAATCGGAATTTCTCTTTTCTTATTCACTTTTTCAATGGTTTCGATTCGTTTTAATTGACTTTCTTGATCTTCATGAGAGAAGTTCAAACGTGCTATATTCATTCCCGCATCAGCGAGTTTTTCAATCATTTCAAAACTTTCAGTGGCAGGTCCAATTGTGCCGATAATTTTTGTCTTCCGAAACATAATATCCTCCTAAATTAATCTCTTCTGTAATTTATATAATGATGCTCGTGATGGAACGGCAAGATTTAATGCTTCTTCCATCGCAATTATCTCAACTTTACCATCTTTTATTCCTACGCAATGCTTTATATCGCCATTAGTCAAAGCTTCAACCGCTTTATCGCCCATTTTGGTAGCTAAGACCCGATCAAAAGCTGAGGGCGAACCGCCACGTTGGACATGTCCCAAAACTGTTGAACGACCTGAGAAAGTTGTAAATTCGGAAATTTTTTGTGCTAAATCTTCAACATCAGTGATTTTTTCACTAATTACAACAATGGCATGACGTTTTTGACGAATTTGATCAAGATAAACTAAACGTTCAATAACTTTATCTTCATCAAATCCCGTTTCTTTAGTAATAACAATTTCTGCCCCACAAGAAATAGCCGCATATAAGGCTAAATCACCACTTTCGTTACCCATTACTTCAACAACTGAACAACGATGATGTGATGAAGAAGTATCTCGTAGTTTGTCGATTGCTTCAATGATAGTGTTTAACGCAGTATCAAAGCCAATCGTATATTCAGTACTGGCAATATCATTGTCAATTGTCCCTGGTAAAGCAACGACTGGAAAGTTTAAATTCATTAAATCAGCTGCCGCCCGATAACTACCATCGCCACCAATTACAACTAAAGCATCGATTTGAAACTTCTTTAAGATTTTAATCGCTTCTTTTTGGATGTTAGTATCAGAAAAATTTGATAAACGAGCTGAACCAAGCATTGTTCCACCCCGCACCATAATGTCACTAACACTAAAACGATCTAATTGAATAAAATCTTGAGCCATTAAACCAGCAAAGCCGTCTCTTATCCCAAAAACTTCAAAGTCTTGAGCTAAGCCAGCCCGCGTAATAGCGCGAATTGCCGCATTCATGCCAGGTGAATCACCACCAGATGTTAAAACAGCGATTTTTTTCACAGTTTTCCCCCTTAAGTTCTAACAAATTTTAACACTTACCTACGTTGAATTCAAGGACGACGACGCCTTGATTCGCCAGATAATTTAAACTCTTTCGCGAGAAAAGAAATTCTTTCGACAATTCTTAAAGCATTTATTTGATCATCTTCACTTGTTTTTGTTGTCGCATAATAAATTTTTAAATCTTCAATTGTAAAATTACTAGTAAATACTGTAAAAAGCTCCGCTTCCATCCGATAATTTAAAATCGGTAATAAAATTTCAT
>CAYUXU010000054.1:0-6585 GCA_964449005.1 uncultured Erysipelotrichaceae bacterium
AAATAAAAGAGCTCTTAACTTTTTATGAAAAAGAACTTCAAATCCAATATGCTACTAGTGATCCTGGTTTAAAAATTCTTAGTGAAGAAGCAGCGGTAGAGAAACATTTTACCCAGAAGTTAAGCAACGATTTAATTAAACTATTAGTAGCTTTACCTTATGGCACTCGCTTTAAAGATAAAGGTTTAGATGATTTAGTAGTTAATTCAGCTAACTTAGGAGTGGTTGAAGTAGTTGATGACAATTTAAGAATTGGCGCTTCTTATCGTGCTCCACAAAATTTTGTATTAGATCTAACCATTAATGAAGTAGATACAATTGTGACGGCTTTAGGTCATAAAATGAATTTTCTAGCTCGTTACCCTGGCTGGACTTATGAACCTGATTCACCACTTCGGAAAAAACTAAAAGCAGTTTATTATGAAATGTTTCAAGAGGAAATGGTTGAGTTTGCGACGCAAGGTGGCGTTGAACTAGGAGTTTTAAAGGGGAAGATGCCTGAGTTAGATTTATTAGGAATAGGGCCAAACTCCCATGATGCTCATACTCCTGATGAACATTTAGAATTAGCTTCATTTGAAAAAACCTATCAAGTGTTGCTGGCATTACTGGCAGATTTAAAAGACTAAAATATTAGAAAGAAATGAGGTGATGGTAATGGAAGGTGTTCCGAGGCAGATATCGATAATAAACATAAAATGGAGTACTTATTACCATCACTTTTTAATGAGCACTCCTTTGAAGATGAAAGAGGAGGAAGAACATGGAAAATTTCGATATTTTAGAACTAATAGAAAAAAAGCAATATGCTAAACTAAAAAGACTCTTATCAGAAATTAACGAGGTAGATATTGCAGAACTACTTGAACCGCTAGATGCCAACAATACCTTATTAGTTTTTAGGATGTTACCTAAAGACCTAGCCGTTGAAGTATTTGCGCATTTTACCCCAGAACAACAATCAGGGATTGTCAAAGATGTTACTGACCGCGAGCTGACTTATATTTTAGGTGAGTTATTTTTTGATGACATGATTGATATGATTGAAGAAATGCCCGCTAACTTAGTTGATAAAATTTTAAAAAATACCAACAAGGAACAAAGACAACTAATTAATCAATTCCTGAAATATCCAGCTGACTCAGCTGGTAGTATTATGACGATTGAATATGTTGATTTAAAGAAAGACATGACCGTCAAACAAGCCATGGCCCACTTAAAGGCTTCAGTTTTAGATAAAGAAACGATTTATACTTGTTATGTCACTGATCATAACCGGGTTTTAGAGGGGATCGTTTCTTTAAGAACTTTAGTTATTTCTGATGATAAAACAATTATTAAAGACATCATGGAAGATGAAATTATCTTTGTGAATACTTTTGATGATCAAGAGACAGTTGGAGGCTTATTTACCAAGTATGGTTTTATGGCAATACCGGTGGTTGATAATGAAAATCGTTTAACTGGAATCATTACTTTTGATGATATCTTAGAAGTAATTGAACAAGAAGCGACTGAGGACTTCCAAAAGATGGCAGCAATTACTCCTTCGGAAGGGAAGTATCTTGACGAAAATATTTTTGTTTTAGCCAAACAAAGAATTACCTGGCTTTTAATCTTAATGATTGGGGCAGCTTTAACTGGTGGGATTATTAATCGCTTTGAAAATGTTTTAAGTGCTTTAGTAATTTTAACGGCTTATATTCCAATGTTAATGGACACTGGTGGGAACTCTGGTAGTCAATCATCAACTTTAATTATTCGAGGATTAGCGATCGGCGAAGTAACGCTGGCTGATAAGTGGCGGGTGCTTTGGAAAGAATTTCGGATTAGTATTATTGTTGGGGTTATTTTAGGTGGGGTCAATTTAATTAAGAATTTAGTATTTGATAATACCGGGATAACGGTGGCACTGACCGTATCTTTAACATTAACGGCGACCGTCGTAATTTCAAAAGTTGTTGGTGGAATGTTGCCTTTAATTGCGAAACGTTTAAAATTAGACCCGGCGATTATGGCGGGACCACTAATTACGACAATCGTTGACTCACTAGCTTTATTGATTTATTTTACTACCGCCAGTTTATTATTGAATTTATAGGATTGGGGTGCTGTAATGAAAATATATACGAAAGGTGGCGACCAAGGCGCTACATCACTTTTTGATGGGACTAGAGTCAGTAAGTCAGATTTAAGAGTTGATTGTTATGGGACAATTGACGAGCTAGAAGCTGTTTTAGGATTAAGTAAAAATTATTTAAGTCAAACAGAGATGATTCAAGAGGTAATTGCTTTACAACACCAATTGTTTAAAGTAATGAGTAACTTAGCTTTATTAGATCAAAGTAAGATTAAGCATCAGGTTGTACCAGAGGATATTACTAATCTTGAAAACTTAATTGATAAGTATAGTGATCGCTTATCCCCACTCCAAGATTTTATTATTACTGGGAGTAATCATGGGGCTGGATTACTACACTTAGCGCGGACTACGTGTCGTAAGGCAGAACGAAAATTAGTTTTATTAAATAAAACTGAAGAAGTTAATCCTGATATCTTAATTTATTTAAATCGTTTAAGTGATTTATTATATGTAATGGCTCGTTATCAAGAAAGTGATCCGATTCCGGTTTTATACTAAGAAAAGTTAAATATGATAAGAAAGCAAGAATTTCTTGCTTTTTGTTTCGGGCTTTGCTATAATATTTTGGCCTGTGATGATATGCAAGGTTGCTGACACACTGGAAGGCGTTGTCATGACTGGTGAGAAGTCAGGTAATTTGCATGGAGCAAGGATGCACAAGATGCAGACGTAGAAAAAGGAGGATTTCATGGCAAGAAACACCGTACGTATTCGCTTAAAAGCATACGAACACCGCACATTAGATCAAGCTGCTGAAAAGATTGTTAATTCAGCGAATGAACATGGTGCGAAAAAAGTGATTGGTCCGGTTCCGCTACCGACCAAGAAACAAATTATTACAGTCTTAAGAGCGGTTCATAAGTATAAAGATGCGCGGGAACAATTTGAAATTAGAACCCATAAAAGACTAATTGAAATTGTTGGACCTAATGCAGAAACGATTGATGCCTTAACTCGGTTAGAATTACCAAGTGGGGTCGACATTGAAATCAAGTTATAGTGGGGGTGAAGACATGAAAGGTATTTTAGGACGCAAACTTGGTATGACTCAAGTTTTCACAACTGACGGTGAATTGATTCCAGTGACTGTAATTGATGTAAGACCAAACTTGGTCGTACAAAAGAAAACAGTTGCGACTGATGGGTATGATGCAGTTCAATTAGGTTATGAAGATCAAAAGAAGAGTCGAATTACTAAACCAAAAGCTGGCCACGCTGCCAAGGCTAATGGGGTAGTTAAGAAATATTTACGAGAAATTCGTGGCATTGCCATGCAAGAATTTGAAGTAGGTAGTGAAGTTACTGGGGCAATCTTTGCCGCTGGAGATTTAGTAGATGTAACTGGAACCTCAAAAGGGAAAGGTTATAGTGGAGCTATTAAACGGAATAACCAAAGTTTAGGGCCAAAAACTCATGGTTCAGGTTATCACCGTGGGGTTGGTTCATTAACTACTGGAGGGCGTACTCTTGCGAGAATCGCTAAAGGTAGAATTATGGCTGGTCAAATGGGCCATGTCAAAACTACTAATCGTAACTTAGAAGTAATTAAAGTTGATGAGCAAGATAATTATATGCTGATAAAGGGGAATGTCCCTGGTCCAAAACGTGGGTTAGTGATTGTGAAAACTACTACGAAAAGGATTAAGCATAAAGAGCCGGTTCAATTAGTTGATTATTCGGCTAATAAGGAGGATTAATTCATGAGTAAAGTTGCAGTAATGGATTTAAGTGGCAAAAAACTACGTGATCACACCTTAGCTCCCGAAGTATTTGCGATTAATATTAATAGTCAAGCAATGTTCGATGCCGTTGTGATGCAACAAGCTAGTTCACGCCAAGGTACTCATGATGTTAAAAATCGTAGTGAAGTACGAGGCGGCGGGCGTAAGCCATGGCGTCAAAAAGGAACTGGTCGGGCCCGTCAAGGGTCAATCCGTTCGCCACAATGGAAAGGTGGCGGAGTTGTCTTTGGACCTACTCCCCGTAGTTATAAATATAACTTAAATCGTAAAGTTCGTCGTTTGGCACTAAAATCAGCTCTTTCTACTAAAGTATTAGATAAGCAAGTAATGATTGTAGAAAACTTAGTTTTAGATAGTTTCAAAACTAAAGACTTCGTAGTGACAATGGCAAACTTAAACCTTCAAGATAAAACTTTATTTGTCGTTGATGGAAATGAGAATTGGGAAAACGCATTCTTAGCAATGCGGAACTTACCAAATGTAATGTTATTAATGGTAGAAGAGCTTAATGTTTACGACATTGTCAATGCGACAACATTAGTCTTCACTGAAGCAGCAGCTAAATTAGCTGGGGAGGTTTGGATCTAATGAGTAAAGCAGTAGATATTATTATTCGTCCAATTATTACGGAAAAGACCACGTTATTGTCAGAAAACAATAACACAATTACCTTTGAAGTAAAACGTGGTAGTAATAAAACTGAAGTTCGCCAAGCAGTAGAAGAATTATTTAAAGTAAAAGTGGCTAAAGTAAATATCGTTAATGTCTTACCAAAGAAAAAACGTCTCGGACAATATCTTGGTAAAACACGCGGCATTAGAAAAGCTTATGTAACATTAGTGCCAGGCCACACGATTGATATATTCGCAGAATTATAACAATCAAAAATTATCGGAAGAATCACGCTATTTCCGGAGAAGATGCGTAAGGAGGAATTTAGATGGCGATTAAACACTATAAGCCAACCACCCCAGGTCGCCGGGGAATGACTGGCTTAAATTATGATAACTTAACCAAAAAACGTCCTGAGCGAGCTTTAACTGAAAAATTAGTTAAAACTGGCGGACGAAACAACAATGGGCGAATTACCACTCGCCACCATGGTGGGGGTCACAAACGACTTTATCGGATTATTGATTTCAAAAGAAACAAAGATGATATTGTGGGAAAGGTAACTGCGATTGAATACGATCCAAATCGGAGTGCCAACATTGCCTTAATTGTTTATGCTGATGGCGAGAAACGTTATATCTTAGCTCCGAAAGGATTAAAGATTAATGACACAATTCTCTCAGGCGAAAATGCTGATATTATTGTCGGACATGCCTTAGCTTTAGGCAAGATGCCGGAAGGTACGGTCGTCCATAACGTTGAATTAAAACCTGGTCGTGGTGGGCAATTAGCTCGTTCGGCTGGGGCAAGTGCTCAAATCTTAGCTCATGAAGGCCGTTATACGACTTTGCGCTTAACTAGTGGTGAGGTAAGAAAGATCTTATCGGTTTGTCGGGCTACTGTCGGACAAGTTGGTAATGAAGATTATAACTTAGTTAACTTAGGGAAAGCTGGTCGCTCTCGTTGGCGTGGAATTCGTCCAACGGTCCGCGGTTCAGCAATGAACCCGGTAGATCACCCGCATGGTGGTGGTGAAGGTCGAACTTCAATTGGTCGGGTAGCGCCAATGACACCATGGGGCAAGAAAGCTTTAGGAGTTAAAACTAGAAAAACGAAAAAAGCTTCAAGCGACTTAATTATAAGACGTCGGAATGTTAAATAACGAAAGGAAGGATAAATATGAGTCGTAGTTTAAAAAAAGGTCCATTTGTCGATGAACATTTAATGAAAAAAGTTCAAGCAATGAGTACCGGTAAAAAAGAAGTCATTAAAACTTGGTCACGTCGATCAACGATCTTTCCTGAATTCGTTGAACATACCTTTGCGGTTTATAATGGGAAAGAACACGTACCAGTTTATGTTACTGAAGATATGGTAGGTCATAAATTGGGCGAGTTTGTAATGACAAGAAAATTTGGAGGTCACGGTAAAGATGACAAACGAGGTTAATATGGAAGTCAAAGCTATTGCTAAAACCGTGAGAATTGCCCCAAGAAAAATTCGCTTAGTTTTAGATTTAGTTAGAGGTAAGGATGTTGAGGAAGCGGAAGCTATCTTGAAATTCATGCCTAACTATGGAGCAGAAGTGGCTGCTAAAGTCTTAAAATCAGCAGTTGCTAACGCGGTCAACAATCATCAACTAACAGAAAGTCGACTTTATGTTAAAGCTTGTTATGCTGATGAAGGTCAAACCATGAAGCGTTATCGAGCCCGAGCTAAAGGTTCGGCAGCTCCAATTATGAAACGAACTAGTCATGTCACATTTGTTGTGGCTGAGCGGTAGGAGGATTTAAATGGGTCAAAAAGTACATCCAATTGGAATGCGCGTCGGAATCATCCGTGATTGGGAATCGCGCTGGTATGCAGAAAAAGAATATGGTGATTTACTAGTAGAAGATATTAGAATTCGCGAATATTTATTTAAAGAATTACACAACGCTTCAGTTTCTCGCGTCGAAATTGAACGTTCGAAAAATCGAGTTGAAATCTTAATTCGCTCGGCTCGTCCTGGAGTAATTATTGGGACCAATGGTGAAAACATTGAACGAGTTAAAAACCATTTAGTAAAAATGACTGATGGGAAAACTG
>CAYUXU010000055.1:0-6538 GCA_964449005.1 uncultured Erysipelotrichaceae bacterium
GTGTTAGCCTTTATTCAATCATATACGATGACCTTTGCCTTCAGTGTTCAATATGGCATTGTTAATGAGCCAAGTGTTGCAACGTATATGTTTGTGGCGACGATTATGACAGCTGGTACGATGTTTTCAATTTGGTTAGGAGATCGAATTTCAGCATTTGGAATTGGTAATGGTTTATCATTATTAATCTTTACCGGGATTATTTCTTCCTTACCAACTACTTTTCGCCAAGTCTTTAATCAATTAATTTTAGGCGATATTGTAGCGAGTAAAACAATTGGGATTAGTTTGTTTATTTTATACATTGTGATTTATGTATTAATTATGGTGATGGTTATCTTTATGACTGAAGCTAATCGCAAGATACCAATTCAATATACTTCTAGTAATGTTAGTCGTGGAAAAAATGATATGACCTTTATTCCATTAAAGATTAACTCAGCGGGAGTTACCCCAGTTATCTTTGCTTCGGCAATGCTACAAGCACCTTTAGTTATTATCAGTTTCTTTAAAACCAACAAAGTAATTGAAATCTTAAACTTAGTTTTAGATCAAAGAAAGCCGATTGGTTTAGTAGTTTATGTTTTATTAATTATTTTCTTTACATTCTTCTATACTAACTTACAAGTTGATCCGGAGAAAATGGCAGAGAATTTAAATAAGAATGGGACTTATATCTTAGGAGTAAGACCAGGTAAAGATACTCAAAATTATTTATCAACTATTTTAAATCGAATCACGGTAGTTGGAGCCTTATCTTTAGCGGGCATTGCTTTACTGCCTAACTTATTAATTTTACTTTTCCCAGCTTTACCAGATGCAGTATCACTGGGGGGAACGGGAATTATTATTGCGGTTGGGGTTGCTTTAGAAACCAGCAAAGATATTTCTAGTAAATTAGCTCAAAAGACCTATCGTGGGTTTGTCAGAAAGTAATTATGAATTTATTAATTATGGGTGCAGCTGGTAGTGGAAAAGGAACTATGTCGAAATTAATCTCCAAGAAATATCATATTACACATATTTCAACGGGTGACATGTTTCGAACCGCTATTAAGAAAAAGACGCCATTAGGGAAATTAGCTGAAAAGTATATCAATCAAGGTAAACTGGTTCCCGATGATGTGGCAATTATGATTATGGAAGAACGTCTCAATGAGAAAGACACTGAGAACGGGTTTTTAATTGACGGTTTTCCAAGAACTTTAGCCCAAGCACATAGTTTAGAATCGCTAATGCAGCGGGTTAATAAGCCACTTGATTTAATTATTAATTTAGTGGTAGGCATTGAAGCTTTAGGTCCTCGAATTACTGGACGTAGAGTTTGTCAAAATTGTGGTGAAGTTTACCATATAGTAAACTCTCCTAGTAAAGTACCTGGGATTTGTGATGTTTGTGGCGGTAAGTTAGTCCATCGAGAAGATGATACTTTAGAACGACTCGAAACTCGCTTAAAGGAACATCATATCCTCACCGAACCGGTTTTAGATTATTATCATAAACTGGGAATTGTAGTTGATATTGATGCAACTCCTTCGATTGAAGAAGTTTGGCACTCAATTGATACAGTTTTGGAGAAAATGGTATGATTAGTCTTAAATCTCCGCGTGAAATCACTTTAATGAGAGAAGCGGGGAGAATCACAGCGCTAGTGCTACAGGAAATTGAACAATATATTAAGCCAGGAATTTCAACAGCTGATTTAGATGCAATTGTGGAAGCCATTATTTTAAAAAATGGGGCTACCCCTTCATTTAAAGGCTTATACGACTTTCCAAATGCGGCTTGTATTTCCGTCAATGAAGAATTAGTTCACGGAATTCCAAGTTTCAAAAAGATCTTACAAGAAGGCGATATTATTTCAATTGATGTGGGAGCGAATTTCAAGGGTTATCATGGTGATAGTGCTTGGACTTATCCGGTGGGAGAAATTAGTGAAGGAGCCGCTAATTTATTAGCGGTCACTAAACAAGCTCTCTTTGAAGGATTAAAAGAGGTTAAGGCTGGAGCACATTTATCTAATGTAAGTCATGCGATTGGTGAATACGCATATTCACATGGTTACACTGTCCCTTTGGATTATACGGGACATGGAATTGGATCAAATATTCATGAGGAACCAATCATTCCAAATTTTGGCGACCCGAAACGTGGCCCAATCTTAAAAGCAGGAATGACACTGGCGATTGAACCGATGTTTCATCAAGGAAAACCTTTTACGAAGGTTTTAAATGATGATTGGACGGTTGTAACAAAAGACGGCAAGTTATCAGCTCATTTTGAGCATACCGTTTTAGTTACGGATACAGGCTATGAAATATTAACAGAGGTTAAGGAGGGGAGTGCCACTTAGATGAGTAAACAAGACGTTATTGAAGTAGATGGTATCGTAGAAGATACGTTACCCAATGCCATGTTTAAGGTGAAATTACCAAATGGACATGTTATTATGGCTCACGTTTCTGGTAAAATCCGGATGCATTACATACGCATTTTACCGGGTGATAGAGTAACTGTCGAAATTTCGCCGTATGATTTAACACGTGGGCGGATTACATTTAGACACAAGTAGTGTCAGGGAGGAACACATGAAAGTAAGACCATCTGTCAAAAAAATGTGCGATAAGTGCCGAATCATTAAACGTCATGGACGGATAATGGTTATTTGTGAAAACCCTAAACACAAACAAAGACAAGGATAGGAGGAACATAAATTATGGCTCGGATTGCAGGTGTCGATATTCCCCGAAATAAACGGGTAGTAATATCGCTAACATATATATTTGGAATTGGCCGGAGAACGGCAAGTGATATTTTAGAAAATTGTAAAATTTCTGAAGATGTAAAAACAAAAGATTTAACTGATGATCAAGTTAACTTAATTCGAAATGAAGTTGCTAAGATCATGGTTGAAGGTGATTTAAGGCGAACTAACGCTTTAAATGTGAAAAGACTTATGGAGATTGGTAGTTATCGTGGGATTCGTCACCGTCGTTCTTTACCAACTCGTGGTCAAAGAACAAAAACAAATGCTAGAACCCAAAAGGGTCCACGTCGTTTAGTGACGGGCAAAAGAAAATAACGATAGGAGGTAAGTTTAATGGCTAAACAAAAAACAACACGTCGTCGTCGGGTACGGAAGAATGTGGTGAAGGGGATTGCACATATTCACTCCACTTTTAACAATACTATCGTTACCGTTACTGATGAAAATGGCAATGCCATTGCTTGGTCAAGTGCTGGAGCATTAGGATTTAAAGGATCGCGTAAATCTACACCATATGCTGCTCAAATGGCTGGTGAAGCAGCAGCTAAAGCTGCGGTTGAACAAGGAATGAAGCACATTGCGGTAAATGTTAAGGGACCAGGCCCTGGTCGTGAAGCGGCAGTTCGCTCTTTACAATCAGCGGGCCTTGAAATATCAATGATTAATGATGTTACTCCAATCCCACATAATGGCTGTCGACCACCAAAAAGACCACGTGGTTAATAAAATAGTAAGGAGGGTGTAACATGGAAAAATTCGAAAGAGCCAGTTTTAAAATTGAACATTATGAAGAAACTGATAATTATGGAAAATTCATTATTGAACCTCTTGAAAGAGGCTTTGGGACGACTCTTGGGAATGCCTTAAGAAGGGTAATGGTTTCTTCCTTACCTGGGGCCGCAGTTTATTCAATTGCGATTGAAGGAGTTTTTCATGAGTTTACGACAATTCCTGGAGTCCTAGAAGATGTCACAACTTTAATCTTAAATTTTAAAGATTTAATTGTGAAGATTACTGATGGAGAAACTCATACTTTAAGATTAAATAAAAGCGGTGCTCAAACGATTTATGCCCGAGATTTAGAACTTCCAACTGGAGTTAAGATTTTAAATCCTGATTTAGTAATCGCTCATTTGGAAGGCGATGGCGTGCTTAATATGGAGATATTAGTTCGACCAGGGCGTGGTTATGTAGCTGCCGAATTTAATAAAAATCTTTTTCAAGGTTCTTCACAAGGAATTGGGACAATTTTCACTGATTCACTTTTTTCGCCAGTAACCCGTGTTACTTATGAAGTAGAACCAACTCGGGTCGGACAAGGAACTGGTTATGACAGTCTATCTTTAGAAGTATGGACTGATGGTTCAATTAAACCCCAAGAAGCGGTTGCTTATGGATCAAAGATTTTAATTGATCACTTAGAACTCTTTAAAGAAATGTCAGACTTAGATGAAACTGATTCATTAATCAAAGAATCAACTCATGAGCCAGTTGCTCGGGGCATGGTTATGGTTATTGAAGATTTAGATTTATCAGTTCGTTCTTATAACTGTTTAAAGCGCGCTGGTATTCAAACTGTTGAGGAATTAATTCAAAAAACCGAAGAAGAATTGATGAAGGTGAGAAACTTAGGTAAGAAATCACTGAAAGAAGTCAAAGATAAAGTTGCCGAACTTGGCCTAAGTTTTAAGTCGGCAGAGTAAATTAGGGGGAAAACCGATGAGAAATCGTAAATTAGGGAGAACTAGCTCCCATCGCAAAGCTTTATTGCGTAATTTAGCGACAGATTTAATTAAATATGAAAAAATTGAAACTACTGAAATGAAAGCTAAAGAATTAAGAGGAGTTACTGAGAAATTAATTACTTTAGCGAAGCGTGGTGATTTACACGCAAGACGCCAAGCTGCTTCATTTTTGAAAGATGTCGTAGTCGATAAAGATAGTGGACAAACTGTAATTCAAAAGTTATTTGAGGAAATTGGTCCACGTTACCAAGATCGACCAGGCGGCTATACGCGGGTTATTAAGACTTCTAGTCGTCGCGGTGATAATGCACCATTAGCTTTAATTGAATTAGTATAAGCGTACTTAGTACGCTTTTTTCTTAAGGAAATAAAATGGACTTAATTAAATTAAAAGAAATTGCTTTATCAGAAAATATTCCAATCATTGAAGATGAAGGATTGGAGTTTTTAAGTGGTTTTATTAAAGAGCATACCATCACTAAGGTTTTAGAAATTGGCAGTGGTATCGGTTATTCGGCTATTGGACTAGCCCTAAAAAATCAAAATTTAAAAATTACCACGATTGAAAAAGATTCATTACGATACCAAAAGGCGCAAAATCACATAGAATTATTCCAGTTAGGATTAAGAATCAAATTAATAAATGGTGATGCCTTAAAAGTTAAATTAGATGAAGTTTTTCAGTTAATCTTTGTCGATGCCGCCAAATCACAAACCTCACGTTTTATTAATCATTTTTATGATAGTCTTAAAGCAGGTGGCTATTTAATTGTTGACAATCTGAATTTTCATGGTTTTACAAAACAATATCCAAACATTAGTAATCGCAATACCCGTCAGTTAGTCGGTAAGATTATTAGATTTAAAAAGGAGATTGTTTTAGATAGTCGTTTTGAAGTATTAATTAAAGAAGATTTAGGCGATGGTCTCGCCATTTTAAAGAAACTCTAAGCCCTAAAATCGGCTTTGAAATATGTTATAATAAAGCCATAAATAATAAGGAGGAGTTATGAGTACACCACATAATAAGGCTTCCGCCAATGAAGTCGCAAAAGTTGTTTTAATGCCAGGAGATCCACTTCGGGCAAAATTTGTTGCGGAAACATTCTTAGAAGATGTTGTTCAGTTTAATGATGTCCGTAATATGTTTGGCTTTACTGGTACCTATAAGGGAGTACCGGTCTCAGTAATGGGTAGTGGAATGGGCATGCCTAGTATTGGAATTTATTCTTATGAATTATATAAATTCTATGATGTTGAAACCATTATTCGAATTGGTTCAGCTGGTGCTTATACTGATGAAATTGATTTATATGATGTTTTCCTTTGTGATTCAGCTTATAGTGAGTCAACTTATGCTTTAGTCCAATCAGGAGAAGAAGCTAATATTTTATATCCATCAAAAGAGTTAAATGATCAAATTACTGAAATAGCTCAGAAGTTAGAAATTCCATTAAGAGTGGGTGTTAATCATTCCAGTGATGTTTTCTATAAAGACGCTCCATCTAACTACTATGAAGCAATTAATGAAAAATATGGTTGTATGACGGTAGAGATGGAATCATTTGCTTTATTCCATAATGCGAATCAATTAGGGAAAAAAGCAGCTTGTCTTTTAACTATTTCAGATTCATTAGTAACTCAGGCTGTCACAACAGTTGAAGAGCGACAAAACTCATTTACTCAAATGATGAAATTAGCCTTGGAGACAGCCATCGCTCAATGAGAATGACTCGAATTATCTTAGTTAAAAACTTAGATGAAAATAATGTTGATGATCTAGTTGATGAATTGGTCAAATTAAAGTTAAACTTCCAAATTTCATTAACTAATAAGGCAATTATTGTTGATGGTGACAATGATGCCGCTTATCAAATTCGAGTTTTACTGCAAGAAAATGGTTTTATTATTGAATAATTATTTAAAAGATACACCCGATAAATAAGGGGTGTATTTTTTAAGAGATTTAATTGTTTATAATAGACTAAAGGACTTGTCAAATTAAGTTGGCTATGATATATTAATA
>CAYUXU010000056.1:0-6459 GCA_964449005.1 uncultured Erysipelotrichaceae bacterium
CATAGCGTCGAATTTTTAAATCAGTATAATACTCATAAGGTAATGGGTATAAAAAGGTGTCAGGAGTCATAGTTTGATGAAAAGCTGTGTCAAAAACAAAGCTATGAGTCGCATTTGGTAAAGTTTTACTAAAAGCATAATAACCGGTTAAATTGGCTGGATTGTGTAAGGGAGCTAACTCGGCCACTTCTTCAACTTTAGCTACTACATCAGGGGTCGCTAAAACTGTTTTGGCAAAATATTCGCCACCATGGACAATCCGATGCCCAACACCGCTGATTTCTGTTAAATCTAAGACAATTTGATGTTTTAAAAGGGCTTGAAATACCAGATCAACGGCAATACTATGGTCAGCGATATCACTTTCCTCTGTCAATTTATTTCCATTAAAATTAATTGTATAATTGGCATTATCTAAGCCAATTCTTTCGACGATGCCACTAGCAATTACTTTTTCCTCGGGCATCTCAAACAATTGAAATTTCAATGACGAACTTCCAGCATTAACTGCGATTACTTTTCTCATAACTCCTCCTTCTCGATACTTTCTAACTGTTTAATAAGTTGATTGATTGCTTCATTTTGATATGTCTTAATCTTATCATAAATTTGATTTCGTGCATGATGTTTCTCGACTAGACCTAAATTGCTTTCATATTTTAAGAGCTTAGCTTCACTCCGCTTAATCGTGTCATAAATTGAAGCATGCGTATTATTTAAAAGTTCGGCAATTTCCCGGAGTGACAAATCTTCTTTATAATAGAGCCTTAACACTTCTTGTTGTTTTGAAGTTAAAAGATTCTCATAAAAATCTAATAATAAGTTAACTTCTTCAGTCTTCTTGAGCATGATATACTCCTTCTGAAATACTATACAAGTAAGTGTTAATCTCAAATTCTGCTAAGTCGTCAATTTTTTCTCCAAGACCAACAAACTCAACCGGGATTTGGTATTGATCCTTAATTCCTAAAATAATACCACCTTTAGCGGTTCCATCGAGTTTGCTTAAGATAATTCCCGAAACAGAAGTTGCTTCAATAAAGACTTCTGCTTGGGCTAAACCATTTTGGCCAGTGGTCGCATCAATCACTAACCAAACGGCATGGGGTGCCCCTGCTATTTCCCGTTTAATGACACGATGCATCTTAGATAACTCTGCCATCAGATGTTTCTTATTTTGAAGACGACCGGCAGTATCACAAAGTAAAATATCTATCTCATTTTCTTTACCATAACGACAACCATCAACTAAAACAGCACTTGGGTCAGCGTTAGGTCGTCCCGTAATACAAGGAACATTCAGTTGATTAGCCCAATGTTCAAGTTGAGCAACAGCCCCAGCTCGAAAAGTATCACCGGCTACAACCGCAACTTTTTTATCTTGTTTTTGATAATAATTAATTAATTTAGCAATCGTGGTAGTTTTGCCGCTACCATTAACTCCCACCACTAAAATAACCGTTGGACCAGTTTCATTAAGAGTTAAAGTAGCAGTTTGTTCACCATAAACTTCCGCCATAATCGAGAAAAGTTCATCAATTACTAAATTAAATTGGACACTGCTTTTTCTCGTTAAATTACTTTTTAATTGCTTAATAATTTTTTCAGCTGTTTTATAACCAACATCACTTTCTAATAATATAACCAAGATATTTTCTAAAAAGTTGTCATCGACTTTCTTAAAGTTTTTTTCTAATTCACTAAATTTAGTTTTAAAAGCCAAGTTAGTTGGACGAAAACCTTTTAAATAGCTTTCATGACGCTTCCCGGTTAAAACATTTTTTATTTTACTAAAGAATCCCATTGGCTAACTTCCTTTCGATCGCATATTCTTTAGCGTCGACTAATTGTACTTTCAACATTTGCGATACCCCTTGAATTGGCATCGTTACCCCATATAAAACATCACATTTTGCCATGGTACCGGGTCGATGGGTAACAACAATAAATTGGGTTTCATCACTAAATTCTTTTAAATAAGTGGCGAAACGCTCGACGTTCGCTTGATCTAAGGCTGCTTCAACTTCATCAAAAATACATAAGGGAATCGGACGAGCTTTTAAGATTGAAAATAAGACTGCAATCGCAATTAAAGCTTTCTCTCCACCTGAAAAAAGTCGAATATTTTGAATATTTTTACCTGGTGGTTGAACGTCGATATCAATCCCAGTATTTAAAATATCATCGGGATCCTCTAAAACTAAGCGAGCTTTACCCCCACCAAATAGTTTACTAAAAGTTGTTTGGAGTTCTTGGTTAATACTATGAAACATAGCTTCAAATTGACTTATCATAACTTGATCCATTTCATCAATCGCCGCCAGTAGTTGTTTTTTACTATTTTCTAAATCTTGATATTGATGTTTTAAAGTTTCATAACGCTCACTAACCTCAAGAAATTCTTCGGGAGCTGTCATGTTGATATTACCTAAGTCATTAATGGCTTGACGTAAGGTAATTACTTCATTTTGGTCAGTATCAGCAATATTTATTTCTAAATGTTCTTTAGCATATTCATAAGTACTTTGGTACTCGGTATTTAAAATATTTAAATTAGAGTCAAGCTTAGTTTCATGACGAGCTAATTTAATATCAATTTCATTTAAACTAGCTTGAAGTTGATTTTGGTCTTGCCGCATACTACGATGTTTTTGATCTCGTTTCTCAATTTCTTTCATCAAAGCGAGTCGTCTCTCGCGTTTTGTTTTAATCATGGCGGTACTTTGGTCACGATTTAAATAGGCTTCATTTAAGTTAATAATTAATTCGTCAACAAAGCTAGTTTCATTTAAGGAATCTTTCTCATCCAAATCTAAAGCTTGATAATCTGAGAGAACTTTTTCATATTTAGCCCGTTTAGCGTCGACGATGGGTTCTAACTTAGCGCTACTAATTCTTTTTTCTAAAATCTCAGCTTCTAGTTGTTGCTTAGCTTTACGACTACTTGCAAGGGCATTATTAAAACTAGTCACTAAAACATCTTGTTTTTCAATTTGAGCTTTAATTTCATTAATTTCTTTAGCGATAGTTAAAGGTGATTGGGCATTTCGTTTTTGGCCCCCCGTCATTGAACCACCACGATGGATCACATCAGCTTCTAAAGTAACGATTTTATATTGATATTTTAAAAGATTCGCCAGTTTATTACCGTTAACTAAATTATCAACCACAATTACATTCCCTAATAGTGACTCAAAGACAATCTCAAACTGTGGCTCACAACTTAAAAATTCGACAGCTTGTCCTAAGTAACCGGCAGTATTATCACAAATGATTTGATCTTGGTAAGCGACTTGTCGAGGTTTTAAAACCGTGATTGGTAAAAATGTAGCTCGGCCACTTTCGTTTTTCTTTAAAAAGTTGATAGCATTGCGAGCACTAGCCTCATCTTTATTGACAATGTTATAGAGGCTTCCTCCTAAGGCAACACTAATAGCCTCCTCATAGTTTTCAGTCACCTCTAAACTTTGGGCAATCACCCCTAAAACGCCTGCTAGACTAGCTTTCGCGTCCATGACTGCTTTAACTCCGGCTTGTTGTAAAAATGGTTGCCTTAAAATATTTTCTAAGACTTCTAAGCGGTTATTTAATCTTCTTAAGTAACCTAAAGATTCATTATAAGCTTGTTCCTGGTCAATCAGCTTCATTGTTAAGTTAGCATCTTTTTGATTGGCCAAGTCAACCTCCGCTTTCAAATCTTGAAAACGTTTTTGACGATCATCATATTCATATTTGGCTTCATCTAATAGTTCTTTAAGTTCAACTGCTTTTATTGCTTGGTCACCAATTTCTAAAGCATATTTCCGCTTTTCTTCGATTTCAGCACGACGTCGCTCTAAAATTTGAATCTCACCAACAATATTTAAGACTTTTTCTTGTAAACTATTAACTTCACCGTCAATTTGATTTAATTCTTTTTTATTTTCATCATTAGCTACTTCCGAAACGTTAATGCTAGTTTGTGCCATCACTAAATTAGTTTCAAGTTCAAACTTTTCTTGATTTAAATTAGTGATTGCTGTATTAATTTCATCAATTTCTGAAACTAAAACTGCTTGTTCAATACTAGCTAAGCGGGTTTTCATTTTTAAATATTCTTCAGCTTTAGCAGCAGCTTTTTGTAACGGAGTTACTTGACGTTCTAAAACATGCAAGATATCAGCAGCGCGTTCTAAATTTTCTGAAGTCCGATTTAGTTTATTTAAACTTTCAATTTTACGTTTTTTATATTTGGCAACACCAGCGGCTTCTTCAAAAAGCCCCCTTCTCTCGAGAGGTTTTGCTTCAGCAAAGGCACTAATATTTCCTTGAGAAATCATACTTAAAGAATCTTTACCAAGTCCACTGTCTAAAATTAAGTCTTGAATATCTTTGAGACGAACCGGAACTCGATTTAATAAATATTCTCCCTCTTTAGTGTCACGATAAATTCTACGTGTTACTTCAATTTCATTAAACTCTGAATTAAAATGTCTTAAGGTATTATCAAAAACTAAAGTTACTTCAGCCATATTGACCGTTTTTCTTTGGTCACTGCCGGCAAAAATAACATCAGTCATTGCTGATCCTCGTAATGATTTGGCTGATTGTTCGCCTAATACCCAACGAATAGCATCAGCAATATTACTTTTACCACAACCGTTGGGTCCTACCACACCTGTTATTTTTTGATCAAAGGATATTTCAATTTTGTCAGCAAAAGACTTAAAGCCTTTCATTTCAATTTTCTTTAGAAACATAATATCCTCCAGTTCATAATAACCATTATACTTGAAATAAGCGAAAAATTAAACTGTTTAAAACTTCAAGATTGTGTAAAATAAGTGTGGAATAAAAAAAGGCGATATACCTTATAATTAAATTGATTAAACAAAACTAAGGAGATATACCGCCATGACTATTTTACCACAGACAAATATCGAAAAGATATTAACTTCACTAATTAAAGAAGAAATTACTATCCGAAACTTAATCTCACCACTAAATACAAATTTTACGATTAATAATTATACTGACTTAATAACTAGTATCTCAGACCATCTCTACCATAAAATTCGAGAAGAATTAATTAATATTATTGAAACTATGGATGAAAAATTTAGAGAACTACCAGATCGAAGGAAACGTTATTACGTTAAAGACACAAGGCCTCGAACCCTCATTACTCCGATTGGAGCTATTACCTTTAATCGAACTATCTATCAGTCCCGGATTAATAAATCTACTTATGTTCATGTTGATGAAAAACTGGGATTACCAAAATATGATCGTTATGACCCTTGTGTCAAAGCCATGATAGTTGAAACATACGCCAAACTTAACTCAATGATTAAAGTAGGAGAGTTAATCGGAGATCGAATTTATAGCCCATTCTCTTTAAAAACTGAAAGGGAGCACTATCGAATCTCAAGACAAACTGTCTTTAATATTATTACTAGAGCTGGACAACTTAGCTTTGAGCCACCACCTGCTTCTAGTCAAGTCAGTAGTTTAATAATTATGGCTGATGAGAAGTTTATCGCCCTTCAAAACAATCATAAGAAGAAAGAGATGATTAAGGCAGTAACTATCTTTGAGTCAAGAAAGCTTATCAATCAGCGGATTAATCTCTTAAATAAGTATGTTTACTTCAATACAGGACCCTTTTTCTGGGAAGAGGTTCATCATCTCCTAGATGCTCGTTATGATTTAAGAAAGATTAATAAGATTCATATTTTAGGTGATGGAGCTAATTGGATTAAAAGTGGTCAAGCTGAATTAAAGACTTCAGATACTACCACAACCTTTTCTTTAGATAAGTTTCATTATCGTCAAGCTATTAATAAAATTACTAATCAACCTGATATTAAGTTAAAGTTAATTAATTATATAGAAGGACAAGATAAAAATAACTTTAATAAGTTATCTAAGCTCATCCTGGAAAATCAAGCCTTACATTTAAAACAGGCTGAGGAAAACATTAACTACCTTAAAAGAAACTGGAAACCACTTCAAAACACGCTTCATCATCTCAAAATACCTTGTAGTATGGAAGCAGCCATCTCTCATAATTTAGCTTCACTATTCACTAGTGTCCCAAAAGCTTATAGTAAAAAGAATCTTCAAATATATTTAAACCATCGGATGCATTATTTAAATAATTATGACTTAAGAAAACTCTACTTAAAATCACTAGATATTAAACCTAATCAGGATAGTATTAAAAATCTTGATACATCAATTGACTTATCGATCTTTGAGAAAAAGACTCGCTATGATAAATCAGCTACTTCTAATTGGATTAAAAGTATTATCGCTAGAAATTAAAAATACCCATTCGCTAACGCTCATGGGTATCTAACTCAATTATTCCACACTTACTTGACACTAAGGTGCTAAATAAAAAAAGGAATGCCAAAGCATTCCTTTTCAGACTGTAGACAAACCCCTATGATATTTTAATTAAAAATCATACGGGTT
>CAYUXU010000057.1:0-6418 GCA_964449005.1 uncultured Erysipelotrichaceae bacterium
ATCTTGATAAGTATTTAAAACGTCACGATCAATTTGAGTCGTGCTCATCGTATCAAAATCATAATATTTTTTATTCATCTTATTCCTTAACTAATTTTTCATAAGAGCCTGGTTGAAATTTCTCCATGGCATTAATAACCGTTTTTAAAGCATGAGTATATTCACCGTTATGGTAAGAAATTTCAGCTTTAGTTAATTCAGAATCAAGTTCTGGGAAAGTTGAACGATAACGATTACCATAAACAATACTATTTTCAACCATTACTGCCATTCCGACAATATCATTGACGTTATTATATAGTTTATAAATATAATCTATCGCTTCATCTAAAGTATCATTTAATAAGCCAACATCCAATTCGGAACTGCCTAGTAAATTGGAAATGGTGTTTAAATATTGATAACCTCGGTTAACATCACCTTCAAAATCTTCAGAAATTGAAGGTAATTGATTAGATTTGATCTTAACTAACATTTCATTAATAATTAAACGAAGTTTTACTAACTGTTGCTTAGCTCGTTCTTCATATTGTTGGACCAATTCTATCTTAGATTTATTTTGATTAACATCATCATAAATTATGACTAATTTTTGAAGAAGTTGTTTTAATTCAATGGCATGAGTCGCTGGTGACATTTTAGTTTCAATCGCATAACGATTTAAATTTTGATAGCTAGTATAAACTCCTTCCAAACTAGCGATTGATTTATTAATGTTGGCCATCGCTAAAGAAAAATCGAAACGATCTTTAACAATTTGATAAGCTTTTTCGGCTTGATCAATCCCAGCATGACTTAAATTATAAGTTTCAATAAAGTGCTTTTTAATTTCATCAACATCAGCATTAGCATCAATCTCACGATTAATTTGATCATGCAATTGATTTAAACGAGTTAAACTGTTTTCTAAGTGGACTTCCACCTCTAAAATATCACCTTTAATTAAGCGATCATAATCAATTTTAATATTTTCTTTAATCATTTCAATATTTTTGATAACTTCTAAGTGGACTAAAGAGGCCCCTTGCGCTAAAGCTAAGGCATAGCGTTTTTCGATAGTTTCAATTAAAGTTGGTAAACTGCCTGTTATTAAATTTAATAACTGAGGAAGTTTTGTGTTTAATTCTTCTAATTCTTTAATATTATTTATCACAGAATTAAGCTCTAAACTAGCCTTATCATATTCGTTAACATACATCCATTCCTCAAAAGCATTAAGATGACGGTCGATAGTTTGGTAATGGAGATTAATCACCGGCTCTAAGTGTTTTAAGACTAAAACATTATTAGCGAATTCACTTTTTAAATTAATTAATTTCTCTTTCTCTTGATTCACTTGAGCTCTTAAATCAGATTCTTTAATTAAGACGTCATCTAAAGTTTGATCAAGAGTTGTAACTTGACCTTCAAGACTAGTTAAAATACTCTCCATTTCTTCAATAATTAAACGAGTCGGTTTAACTTTTAAACTAGCTAAAGCATCGTCAGCATCATTTAATAAACTGGCTAATGTTTGAAGTTTCTTTTGAACAGCTTCAAAACTATCTTTAAAGCTATCAATCTCTTCTTCTAGTTCGTCAGATACTTTAACCATTGCTTCACTTTTAGTTAGTTTAAAAGATAGTGGGACACTCTTTAAGCTATTATAGCGTACTTCAAAATCATCAAGTCTCCGAGCTAACTTCTTAAGTCGATAGCGTTTCATTGTTGAATAAAATAACAATAACACTATAATTACTAACGGAGCTAAACTCAGTGGATTAGCGATAATAAAATCTTTTAATGTTTGAAACCATAACATTTTTCAATCCCCCAACTTTTCTTAATTGTATCATATTTGAAATTTATTTTAAGTTAAAAAAGCTCTTTGTAGTAAGTTTCAAGTTTGACAAGTGATGGTGAATTTGCTATTATCATCGGGTAAATGATAGCAGCAAACAAAGTCTTGTGTCCCTGCGTTGATTGTTAAATGAAAGTAACCTAGCTGCAATGGCGAAATCTTATCAACACACCACAATGATAATTTGTCTCTGTTATTGTTTTATCGCCATAAAACAATAAGGAGGAAGTATAATGGCTCGATTAACAGGTCCGGTTTGGAAAAAAGCTCGTCGTTTAAGCTTTTCCATTTTAGAAACCGGTGAAGAATTACGAAAAAGACAGTATCCCCCAGGGCAACATGGTCCCTCACGTCGGATAAAACTATCGGAATATGGGATTCAGTTACGGGAAAAACAACGGATTCGCTACATGTATGGCTTAAACGAACGTCAGTTTTTTAACACTTACAACAAAGCAGTTAAAATGAAAGGTGTTACAGGGACAAACTTTTTAGTCTTATTAGAATCTCGTTTAGATAACATTGTCTATCGGATGGGTTTAGCAAGAACGAGACGTGGAGCACGTCAACTAGTCAACCATGGTCATATCTTAGTTGATGGTAAAAAAGTTGATATCCCCTCTTATACCGTCAGTCCGAACCAAACGATTGAATTAAGAGAACGTTCTCGCAATTTAAAAGTTATCAATGAAGCATTAGAAGAACAATTAAATACCGTTGCCTTTGTCGAATTTGACAAAGACACTAAAAAAGGTCTTTATGTTCGTCACCCGGAACGCAATGAGCTAAATGCCGAAATTAATGAAGCATTAGTCGTTGAATTCTATAGTAGATAACAGTAATTAAAAGGCTATCACAATTTGTGATAGCCTTTTTTTATAGTAAATCTTTAACAAGTTTGATGACATTATCAACGTCAAAGCCAAAATGTTTAAATAAGACATCACCCGGCGCTGATTCACCAAAACGATCAATCGTTAAATAAGCTCCATCTAAACCAACAATTCCTCCCCAAGATAATTTACTGCCCGCTTCAATTACTAAGCGTTTCCGCATCTTGTTCGGTAATACTTCATTTTGGTAAGCTAAGGATTGCTGCTGGAAGATTTCTAAACTTGGCATACTGACAACTCGGACCAAAATCTTTTCTTCAGCTAATTTTTCTGCTGCTTTTAAAGCTAAGCTTACCTCAGAACCACTTGCTATCAAAATAGCTTGATAGTCAGGATGATCTAAAACTACATAACCTCCTAGTAAAGCATTTTTACTTGTTTCTTTTAAAACCGGTAAATTTTGTCTTGATAAAATTAAAGCAGTTGGGAGCTTACTAGCTAAACCATAGGCCCAGCCATAAGCTGTTTCTTTGGCATCGGCAGGACGGAAAGTAATCAGATTTGGTGTTGCCCGCAACATCGTTAATTGTTCAATTGGTTCATGCGTTGGACCATCTTCACCCACCCCAATACTATCATGGGTCAAAATATAAACTAAGGGTACTTCCATTAAAGCGCTTAATCTTAACATCGGCTTTAAGAAATCGGCGAATACAAAGAAAGTTGCGACATAAGGATGTAAACCACCATATAAAGTTAAGCCATTACCAATCCCTGCCATAGCGTGTTCTCTTACTCCAAAATGTAAGTTTCTACCACTATAATTTTCTTTACTATATGAATTTTGCTTTTGAATTAAAGTCATAGTTGAACCAGCTAGATCAGCCGATCCACCGATTAAATTTTCATATAAACCACTTAAACGATTTATCATCAAACCGGAAGCATTACGGGTTGAAATACTATCCATCTCAAACTCAAAGAGTGATTTATGGCCTAAGATTTCTTCAAGTTCAAGGTTTTGGTAATACTTATTTAACTTAAGAGCTAATTCAGGGTAGGTTTTTTTATAATCCTCAAACAACTTTAACCATTTTTCATAGTGAGCCTCTTTAGTTTGAAGTAAATCAGCAGTATGTTGGTAAACCTCTGGTTCCACAAAAAATGGTTCATGGCTTGGATAATTTAATTTATCTTTTAAAACCTTTAAGCTTGCTTCACCTAAGGGAGCGCCATGAGCTGCGGCTTGGTCTTCTTGTAAAGATCCATAACCAATTTTAGTTTTTATTTCAATGAAGGAAGGCTGATCTAAATTTGCTTTGGCTTGAGAAATGGCTTTGGCAATCGCTGCTAAATCATTACCATCTTCTACTAAATAAGTTTCAAAGCCATAAGCTTGATAACGAGCACGAACATTTTCTTGGAAAGCTAAATCAGTTTTTCCTTCAATGGTTATATTATTAGAATCATAAATAATAATGAGACGACCCAAGTTTAAAGTCCCAGCTAAAGATGAAGCTTCACTAGTGATACCTTCCATCATACAACCATCTCCGGCTAAAACATATGTATAATTATTAAAGATCTCATATTCTGGTTTGTTAAAAACTGCCGCCATATGAGCTTGGGCCATAGCTAAACCAACTGCGGTTGCTAAACCAGCGCCTAAAGGTCCGGTTGTAGCTTCAACTCCGGGTGTCATCCGATATTCGGGGTGACCAGGAGTAATTGAATTTAATTGACGAAACTCTTTTAAATCATCAATACTGACATCATATTTAAAAAGATGTAATAAAGCGTATAGTAAGGCTGAAGCGTGTCCAGCTGACAAAATAAACCGATCACGATTTATCCAAGCTAAATCTTGATGCGTGAAATTTAAATGATGAGCCCATAATTCATAAGCTGTTGGTGCAGCCCCCAGCGGCATCCCAGGATGACCAGACTTGGCTTTTTCAATGGCATCAACTGCGAGGGTTCGAATCGTATTAATTGTTAAATTATCCATGTAAAATTCCTTTCCTTCTAACTTAAAAATATTATAACATAAGCTTAATCAAACTGGTTAAATCTTAAAAAAACATGCCGAAGCATGTTAATCTAAAATGACATTGTGGTAAATGGTCGTAACATCTTCTACTTCATTTAACATTGTCAATAATTTTTCAAAACTGGTTGTACTTTCAGTTGTCGTAAAATTAATATATTCTTGAGGTAACATTTCAATTTCTAAAACTTGATAATCACTAACTCCTAAAGTATCGATTAAGTCTTTAGCTTTATACAAGTCACTTGGAGCAACATAAACTGTTAAGTGTTCCTCTTCACTTTCGACATCAACCAAATCAACTTCATTATCTAAAAGTAGCTCCATCACTTTGTCTTCTTCAAAACCTTCAAAGCTTAATACTCCTAGTTCATCATAAGCAAAACTGACACTCCCTAAAACGCCCAATTTCCCACCAGTTTTGGTAAAACAGTTGCGGACTTCACTGACGGTTCGATTAACGTTATCAGTTAAGCAATCCACGATAATTGTAGCTGCTTCTGGCCCAAAGCCTTCGTAACGGACCGCTTCATAATTAGTTTGCTCGTTACCTTTCGCTTTTTCAATGGCCCGATTAATGACATCAGTTGGTACTTGTTGGGTTTTGGCTTTTTCAATAATCCGTTTTAAAGTCTGATTCATTTCCGGATCTGGTATTCCATTTTTTGCTGCTAAATAGATTTCTTTCCCAAAACGAGAATAAATCTTCGTTTTAGCAGCAGCAGTTTTTGCCATTGCAGCTTTTCTTACTTCATAAGCACGACCCATTTAAAATCACCTCTTTACTTATCACGATAAATGGCATTATGTTCCTTAATTAAAGCTTCAACAATTTTATTTTGAAGTGGTAAAACTTCTTTTTCACTTAAGGTTTTATCCAGAGCTTGATATACTACGGTCAAAGCAATCGATTTACTACCAGCCTCAATTCGTTCCCCTTGATAAACATCAAAGATTTCTACATGAGATACTAACTTCCCACCAGCTTTATAAACGGTATCTAGTAACATCTTAGCGCTAACCGTTTCTTTAACAACAATTGAAATATCATAACTGACACTAGGGTATCTTGAAAACGCTGGTTGAGTTAAACGATTAACTCGAATATTATTTAAAGTACTTAAGTCGATTTCTGCTAAAATTGCCGGCTCTAAATCATAACGTTTCACAACTAGCGGATGGATCACCCCAAAAACCCCAATCTTAGTTTTATCGAGATAAATCATGGCTTGTTGGTAAGGATGTAAAAGTGTTTCCTTACTATCAGCCTCAAAACTGATTCGTTTTACGTCATAACCTAGTTTGGTAAGTAAAGTTAAAATCAACCCTTTTCCATAATAGAAATCCGCCTGATAAGCTCGATTTTGCCACAAGTTAACGGTAACTTCATGGCTAATTGAAAAACTGAGACGGGTCGGTTCACTACTATTACTGGCAACATTACCTAATTCAAAAACAGCCCACTCAGCTTGATAACGTGCTTTATTATAAGCCATTACTTCTAATAAGCTTGGTGCTAAAGAGTTACGATAAATCGTTCTTTCCTCACTAATTGGATTGGCTAAAACTACTGGATCATCTAAAGCCATCAAGGTATCATTTAATTGTTTTTTAGAAATTAAAGAATAGCCAATTACTTCTTGAAAACCTAAACCACTCATTAAAGTCTTGACTTTATTATTAAGGATACCAGCTTTT
>CAYUXU010000058.1:0-6297 GCA_964449005.1 uncultured Erysipelotrichaceae bacterium
TGATAATTGACCAGCTAATCTTTGAATTTCTTTAGTTAATGTTTCAGAAAGTGGGGCTGGAATAATTCGAGCCGTCGAAACCATCCCTTTTGATTTGCCATTTTTGCCTTGATATTTATCTTGGTAAGATAAAAAATCACCTTGTCCAACTTGTTCTAAAACACTAGCTTCGACTATAATTCCATCACCAAAAACCGAACAATTTACTTCTACCAAATCAGGAACAACTTTTTCCACGACTAATTTATAATCAAACTCAAATGCCAACTTAATTGCATCTTTAAGTTCTGCTTCATCATCCGCCATTGAAATTCCAACTGAAGATCCAAGACAAGCTGGCTTAACAATTAAAGGGTAACCCAGTTCTTGAGCTTGCTGAAAAATACTAGTTGCATCTTTTTTATATTGATTTAAATCAAACCAGAGCCAAGGAACGATGGGGATTTTGTTGCCCACTAAGACATGTTTCATAAAAACTTTATCTTGGCCAACACCGGCCGCAATCACGTTACAGCCACTATAAGGTAAACCTAGCATCTCTAAAAACCCTTGAACGGTACCATCTTCGCCATTAGTGCCATGAATAATTGGTAAGGCGACATCAATCTCAAATTCAGGATTTTTCCCAATACTTTTTTGATTTAAATCGCGATAAAAAACTTTATCGTTTTTTCGATATAAAACCACTGGAGTTGCTTTTTCTAATAAACTTTTTAAATTCACATAAGATTCAATCTTAACTAAATCTTCATGATGATAAATCTGATGATCTTTACTCATATAAAGTGGAATCACATGATACTTGTCACGATCTAAAAAACGCATTGCCTGAACTGCTGAAATAATACTTACCTCATGTTCAACTGACTCTCCACCAAATAAAACCGCCACATTAATCTTCATATTCTCTCCTTTATTCATAATAACAATTTAAGTTCTCTTGATATACTTGATAAGCTTGACTAATCTCTTTCAGAGTTGTTTTCCTAGATAAGTTTGGCAAATTTTCAAATTCAAAGAAGTCTACTGCAGATACTTCATGATTATTTACTGGATTACCTCCAGCAATACTTGCCAAGAAATATAAAGAATATTCCGAAACTAATGTTGGATAATTTTTATACTTCTCTCTTTGATAAATAGCTAATAAACGTTCTACCTCAATTTGATAGCCAGTTTCTTCTTTTACTTCTTTAATTGCGTTATCTTGCGGAGATAAAAAAATCTCACACCAACCACCTGGTAACGCCCAGCCTAAATCATCTTTTTCCTTAACCATTAAAATTTTATCATCTTGAATTACTAAACAACGCACCGAAACATTTGGGGTTGGATAAATATCTCTTTGGAACAAGTTTTCAGAATATTTTGGAACTACAAAGTTATTAAGCATTTCTAAACTGAGTTCTTCTAATTCTTGATAATTAGCCAAGGCATATGGATCTTGAGAATACTTTTTACCAACTTTAGCAATACTCATAATTCGCATTAAATAAACGTGCCAGTCCATATTTACTCCTTATCTATATTTATCATACACTAATTAGAAACTATTTTAAATTAGACTAATACTTACCAATTAAAAGCATCCGGTAAATCATTTTCAATTAGAATAATATCTTCCTTGCTTGCTTCTTTTCTAACATAATCAAAAGCTGCAACTGTGGTATCAACAATGACTACTTGGTTTAAGTCAAAGCCACTTGCTTTTAAACCTTGATAAATTGCTTGGGTTTGTTTCTTTCCAACTAATATAACGGTATCAACTTTACCTAACATCGCCAAACCAAATTTCTTATTTTCTTGATCTTCAATTGGTCCCAAATCAATTAAACCCGGAGTAATAATATAGCGACGACCTGCCATCTTGGAAAGTACTTCTAGAGACTCAATCACACTAACTGGATTAGAATTAAAAGAATTATCAATAAAAGTTAAACCAGAAATTTTCTTTAATTCTAAACGATTTTTAACTTGTTTGATTAAAGCTACCGTTTCTTGTAAGGTGTCCCAGGAAATACCAAGTTCCCTTCCTAAAGCTATTCCCGCTAAGATATTAGCGACATTATGTTTTCCTAATAAGGTCGTTTTAAATTGGTACGCTTCTTGCGTTTTAGTTTTTACTAGAAAACTAGTTCCTTCCAGTGAATATTTAATATTAACTGCCTGATAATCACTATCTGATTCTACTAAGGAATACCAGATAATCTGACAATTATTTTTTATTTGATAATCTCTAATAAACATTTCGTCCCGATTTAAAACTGCCACTCCCGACTTTGGTAGTAGTTCAATTAAAGCCATCTTTTCATTAATAATATTATTAATGTTTTTAAAAGTAGCTAAATGTTGATATCCAATACTGGTTACAATGCCATACTGTGGTTTTACAAAATTCGCTAACTCTTTAATTTCGCCAACCTTATCCGCCCCCATTTCACAAATAAAGACTTGATGAATATTTTTTAAATGATTTCTGATGGTAATCGTAATTCCCATTGGAGTATTATAAGATGCTGGTGTCATTAATGAATAATACTTCGCAGAAAGAATTTCTTGTAAAATATTTTTGGTGGAAGTTTTTCCATAGCTTCCAGTAATCCCAATTTTAATTAAGCTCTGATGCTTTTTTAAGATAGCCTTAGCTTTTCGCATATAACTTAAGTGAGCTAGTTTCTCAAAAGGCATAGTAATAATCCCTACCAAGAATAAAAAGATCCATGGCAAAATTAAGCTGAAAATAGTTGTCAAGTAAACCCAAAAATTAAACCGATATGAAAGATAGACACTTAATACTATCAATAAACCATAGACTGCAATTTGTCTTTTAACTCGAGCTGTAATATTTAGGGCAATAATCGCTTTTTGTTTATAATAGAATCTAATAATTATCAAGATAATAAATAAATTAATTATAATAGTGCCATAAAGAAATAAATCTTGATTTATAAAATAAAGGAGTCCTTCACCCAAAATAATTGATAAATAAATAAAAACTAATTTCGGTTGTTTTTTCAAAACTAAAAATAACCAATTTTTTAGTCTTCTTAGTTCATAACGGTTTTGTTGAAAGATTTGTAGTAAATACTCGGTATGAAGTATTACTACAAGACCGGTTAATTTGCTCAATACAAAAATCGTAAATTCCATTTATTTATCCTCATTTAAAAAGACATCACAGACCGCTAAAAAACGTGGCATCTGATTCCAATAAGCATAATGATCATCACCTTCAAAAATAGCTAAGCCAGCCTTTCTAATTTCTTGTTCCATAATTTGTCCCATCCAAAGTGGTGTTGCTTCATCTTTTTCACCCCACACTAAAAGCACCTCTGCGGTAATCTTAGGTAAGTAAGGTCTTAAATCAAAATTAACAATCTCATTAAAAGATTGCCGCATCAGTGGATTTAACTGTTTATAATCTTCACTCCCAAAATAAGTTGCTAAACGTTGTTGCAGCGTTTTTAATCTAAACGTTAATAAGGCTTGTTTCATAAATTTATACATTTTAATTTTTGACTTTAACCAGGCACTTCGCTTCGGTAAGATTCCAGCACCTCCTGTAATAACCATCTTATAAACTGGATATTTAGCACTATATAATAAAGCAATTCGACTCCCAAAAGAATGCGAAATAATTATCGGACTATCAATCGCAAAATGATCAATAAATTCTTTTAACAACAACATATACTCAAAGACACCCCATGGTGTAATTAAATTATCACTTAACCCAAATCCTGGTAAGTCTAAATTATAAACAATAAAATCATTTCCTAAATGCTTGGCAATTGGTTCCATCATTTCAAGCTTTTGGCCCCAACCATGTAATAAAATGACTGTTTTACCTTTTGACCCAGTTTTTTGATAATGCACTTTTATCCCTAATAGCTCTAAAAACATAAATTCTCTAATTACCCTCAGCTTCTTTTTTAATTTTTAAACGTTTAAACTTCCGACCTTTTTTCGATTCAATAATAAAGATAACCCCTGTTTCAGTATTTTCTGCATAAATTAAATAACCATAAGCATCGACAATCTTTTGAACAATTGATAAACCTAACCCATAAGAACCTTCAGTGCCTTTTTCAAATGGTCGAAACATTCTTTCACGCCACTCTTCACTAATTGAAGGTCCATCATTTGCCACACTCAATCTTTGGTCAGTTAGTTTTATTTCGATAATAGACTCGGCGTAACGCAAGGCATTGTCAACTAAGTTTTCCATTACAACCCGCCACGGTTCTTCATCCCCAAAATATTCAATATCTTCAAGTTCATGGGCAATCGTTAATTGTGGGCGAATTACTTGAAGCGATAAGATAGTTTTTTCGATGATTTCACGCATATTAACCGTACCAATTTCTTTGGAAGTCGTTAAATAACCAATCCGATTTAATAAGAGGAGATTATGTACTTTCTTATCCAAACGAATCGCATGTTCTAAAATTACGTCAATACTGCCTTCTAAAGTCTTATAAGGATAGATGCCATCTTTAATGCTTTCACTATAAGAACGAATCGTCGCAATTGGTGTCTTTAAATCATGTGAGATATTTTGGACAAGTTCTTCTTTAATTTGTTCCTGGCGTTTGACTTCTTCACTCATCATGACTAAAGCTGAGGCTAATTGACCAATTTCGCCGCGTTTTCCAACTTTAATTTTAGCTGGTTCATTCTTGCGAACTTTTTCTACAAAGCCTTGTAGTTGTCTTAAAGAATGGATTAAATATAAAACCCATAGTAAAATAATCGTAAAAAGCAGTGCCACTACGGTAATAATCGCATTAATAACGGTACTAATTAACGATGCTTTAAACTCTTTTTGATATGAAACATTTAAAATCGTAATAAAATCAGTCCGCTGATCAATTCGAGTCATCCGATACATTACTTTCTGATTATTGTTTAAAGCCACATAAACTTGACTTGGTTGTTTCTGGGTGGAAAGATTTGACATAATGTCACTAAATAAAGTTGATTTATATTCATCAAATCCAACTCCCGAAAGTAAAATTCCATTAGCGATTACTGCATTAGTAACTGAAGGGTTTTCGTCGTATAAAATATAATCTAAATTTTCATCATTGTTGTAGTAGGTATATAAATAACTTTCCTGATTAGTCTCGAGAACTTTCGCCATTTGGTCATATGAGAAAGTATCAATATTACCATTTAAATAAATATAAAAGAAAGTTAAAAAAATCGAGATAAAAACTAAGACAATCCCGGAAAATTGTTGCGTTAAAGTTAATTCTTGAAAAAAGGCAAAGAAACGTCGCATTAGCCTAACCGATAACCAAAGCCATACATGGTCTGGATTGAAAGATTGGGCATTTTCCGACGAAGACGCCGCAAGGTATCATCGACAACTCTATCACTACCAAAATAATATTCATCCCAAACTTGTGCTAAGATTTGGTCACGTGAAAAAGCGGTACCACGATTTTTCACAAATAGTAATAATAATTCGAATTCTTTAGTGGTAAGATCTAGTGAATCACCGTTTTCAAATACCAAGCGTTGGTTTAAATCGATCTCATAACCATCAATTAAAATTTTTTCTTTATCTTCACGATAAGTACGCCGCATGATATTATTGACTCTTAAAACTAATTCTTTGGGTGAAAATGGTTTTGTGATGTAATCATCACTGCCTTTTTCTAAACCAATAATTCGATCAAATTGTTTATCACGAGCAGACATGAAAATTACTGGTACTTCGACCGTTCTTTTTCTAATTTCATCAATTAAATCAAAGCCACTTTTATCATCAAGCATAATGTCTAAAATCCATAAGTCGACATCATCATCTTCGATGTTGCTCATGGCTTCATCATAAGTCAAAAAAGACCGTACTTCATAACCTTCTTGTTCCAAATAACGTTTTACCAGTTCATTAAGGTCTCTTTCGTCTTCAACAATGCTAATTACTCGTTTCATTTTTACACCTCATTATTAAATTGATTTTAAAATTTGCTTAATCTCCTTTACGACTTTGTTAGTATACATCTCGCATAATTCAATACTATTTGCCTCAACCATGACCCGAATTAAATCTTCAGTACCAGATGGTCTGACTAAGATCCGACCTTCATCATTAAGTTTTTCTTGAACCTCTGCAATGACTTTTAATAAATTAGGATGATTTAATACAACTCTTTTATCTTGAACTTTAATATTCTCTAAAATCTGGGGATAAATTTTAACATCTTTTGTTAAGGTGGCTAAGCTTACATTTTCAGCGATCATGACTTCTAAAATTTTCAAAGCTGCCAGTTGGCCATCACCCGTTAA
>CAYUXU010000059.1:0-6217 GCA_964449005.1 uncultured Erysipelotrichaceae bacterium
TTGATTTAAAATACTATTTAGCTTGGGAATAATTAACTCTTTAACTAAATTAATCTGAGATAATAAGTTATCGGGTACTTTACTAATCCAGCTTAATTGTTGCAAGCTATATTCAAAGAAAGCATTAAAAAGTTGATTGAGATTTATCATTAATGAATTTGAATTTATATTTTTTAATTTTTCTTGTAACAGAGCTGTTTTAAAGTCAATTAGATAATCTAAAATGGCTTTCTTACTTGAAAAGTGATGATAAATCGCGCCCTTTGATAATTTAGTAGCTTCCATAATATCATTTAAGGTGGTAGCTAAATAACCCTTTTCTAAAAAAAGTTCTTCAGCGACTTTTGCGATAAGTTGTTTTGTACTATGCGTCATAATCCCTCCAAACCGACGGTCGGTTGTTTCTAGTTTATTTTATTTGATTTAAAATGTCAAACTTGAAATATTTAATATCACTAAAAGGAAATTAAAATTTGTTATAATAAGGGAAACTAGGAGCTCTTATGTCAAAATATACCCCAATGATGCAACATTATTTAAAAGTTAAAGCTGATTATCCCGAAGCTTTAGTTTTTTATCGTTTGGGAGATTTTTATGAAATGTTTTTTGAAGATGCTAAAATAACTGCCTATGAATTAGATTTAGTCTTAACTGCCCGTAATGCCGGTAGTAAAGAAAAAGTTCCAATGTGTGGCGTACCGCATCATGCCGTGACATCTTACTTACAAAGATTAGTGAATAAAGGCTATAAAATTGCGATTGTTGAACAACTTGAAGATCCAGCTGAGGCAGTTGGTTTAGTAAAGCGTGATGTGGTTCGCGTTATAACTCCCGGGACGGTGATTGAAGATTTAGCTGATGAACATAATGTTGTCTATATTGGGGCTCTCTATGATTTTCAATATGGTTACGCTTTAGCTCTTTGTGAACTCGCCAGTGGTAAACTAATTTTGAAGAAAATCACTTCAGATTTTATTAATTTAAAACAAACTATTTTAAACTATAATATTAAAGAGTTAATTGTGGCCGATAATTTTAATGAAAAATATGTAAATGATTTAAAGCTCCAAACTAATCTAACTATTTCTTATGAGAATCAAACCGATTTACCAAAAGATTATTTACCTTTAACAAAAGACATTAACTTAGAATATTATTTAATAGCTTTAGGGCGACTCTTCAATTATTTAAAAGCAACTCAAAAAAGGGTCTTGCATCATTTAAGACCAATTGTGATTGAAGATGAAACAATCCATTTAGGTTTAGATTACGCAACTGTCAGTAATCTGGAATTGGTTGCAACCTTAAAAGATGGCCAAAAAAGAAACACTCTCTGGGATTATTTAGATAAAACTTCAACTGCGATGGGAAGTCGTCTTTTAAAAGAGTGGATTTTAAAACCACTTGCGAAGCAAGATGATTTATTAGCTCGTCAAGTAACCGTTGAGTACTTTGTTAAAGATCATTTAAAACGGAAAGAGTTACGTAATTTATTAAAAGAGGTTTACGATATCCCACGAATTTTAACTAAAATTTCTTATGGGAATGCAAGTGGGATTGATTTATTAAGGGTTTTAAGAACTTTAGAAGTTGTTCCAAAGATTCTAGAAATATTTAATTTGGCACCAAATCAAATTAATTTATTAGGTTTAAAGGAACTTGAAAGTTTAAAAGAGAATTTAAAAACAGCCTTACACGAAAATCCAACCAATAATATTAAGGATGGTAAATTAATTAAAGTTGGTTTTAATCAAGAATTAGATAATCTGCGTGATATTAGTAATCAGGCAAATCAACATTTATTAAAATTAGAAGAAAAAGAGCGGATAAAGACTAATATTAAAAACCTCAAAATTGGCTATAATCGAGTATTTGGTTATTACTTTGAAGTTTCAAAAGGAAATCTTCATTTAATAAAACCGGAATTTAATTTTATCAGAAAACAAACTTTAGTTAATGCCGAACGTTTTGTTAGTGAGGAATTAAAAGTATTTGAGGAAAAATTGCTTTCAGCTCAAGATGAAGCCCTTTCCTTAGAATTAGCACTTTTTTCTGATTTAGTTATGGCTGTAAGTTTAAATTTACAACTACTTCAAAATTTAGCGGAAGTTCTAGCAGAAATTGATAATTTATTGAATCTCGCTGAAATTTCTAGTCAAGCTGGTTTTGTTAAGCCCGTCTTTAATCAAGACAAAGTTATTAAAATAATTTCAGGAAGACATATTTTATTAGAGAAAATTCTCCAAGATAAATTAGTATATAATGATTGGATTTTCGGACCGTTAGATCAAGTGATGGTTTTAACTGGTCCGAATATGGGAGGTAAAACTACTTATATGCGCCAAAATGCTTTAATTGTGATTTTAGCGCAAATGGGATCTTTTGTACCAGCACAACTTTGTGAGTTACCAATCTTTGATCAAATATTTACCAGAATGGGAGCTAGCGATAATATTTTAAGTGGTGAGTCCACTTTTATGGTTGAGATGCTGGAAGCTAACTTAGCTTTAAGTCAAGCTAGTGCAGATTCCTTAGTTTTATTTGATGAGATTGGCAGGGGTACTGCAACTTATGATGGCATGGCCTTAGCTCAGGCTATGATCGAGTATTTAGCTAGCAAAATTAAAGCTAAAACAATTTTTTCAACCCATTATCATGAATTAACTGAACTAGAAAGTTTTGTCAGTGGGGTCGTTAATTACCATGTTGAAGTTTTAGAAAAAGATGATCTAGTTACTTTCTTATATCAAGTTAAAAGAGGGGTTATTAAGAAATCGTATGGAATCTTTGTGGCTGAATTAGCCAAATTACCACCAGAGGTCATTAAAAGAGCTGATTCAATTATTCAAGTCTTACAAAAGAATTCAGAACATGTGACAGTAGTTAATGAAATTATTGAGATTAAAGAAGTACCACACGCTTATCAAAAAGTAGTTGATATTATTGCGCAGTTGAATATTAACCAATTAACGCCACTGAGTGCTTTACAATTATTGGCAGAACTTCAAGCTGAATTGGAGGAAGACCATGAGTAATATTAAAATTTTAAATGACCATTTAACAAACATGATTGCGGCTGGTGAAGTAGTTGAACGACCAGCTGGAATAGTGAAAGAATTAGTTGAAAATAGTATTGATGCTTTAGCTAATATTATTCAAATTGAAATAAAAGATGGTGGCACCAGTTTTATTAAAGTAGTAGATAATGGTAGCGGGATGAGTGAAGCTGATGCTAAGTTAGCTTTCATTAGACATGCCACGAGTAAAATTAGTGAAATTGAAGACCTTTGGCAAATTGGCTCACTTGGTTTTCGGGGTGAGGCTTTGCCTTCGATTGCGGCCATGAGCCATGTTACTTTAGTAACGAACAATAAAATTGATAGTACCTTAGTAGAAATTAAGTTTGGTGAAATTATGAAAATTGCGGCTACTTCAAGTAATCCTGGTACCAGTATTACTGTGGCAGAACTTTTCTATAAAACACCAGCTCGTTTAAAGCACCTGAGTTCTTTACCATATGAGACAGCTTTAATCAGTTCAATTGTTTCTAAATTTGCTTTAGCTTTTCCGAAAATTGCTTTTAAATTAGTTATCGATGAAAAATTAGCTTTAGAAACTAATGGTGATGGTGATTTAATTGGTGTTATTGCTAATGTTTATGGTTTAAAAATTGCTAAAAGTACGATTGCTTTTGAATTTGCTGATTATGACTATCGGGTGGTTGGTACTTTAATTTTGCCAAGAATTAATAAAGCTAATCGTAATGATATTTTAATATATATTAATCAACGAATGGTTCGCTCTTATCGCATCTCTCAAGCAGTTATTGAAGGTTATAAGGAATTTTTGCCAAGTAATCGTTATCCGATTATTGTGATAAATATTGAAATGGATCAAAGATTAGTGGATGTTAATGTTCATCCCGCAAAATGGGAAATCAGATTAGCGAAAGAGAAACAACTTTTAAGCTTAATTAGTAGTAATCTCAAATCAATTATTCGTAGTAAAATGTTAGTCCCCGAGATTGCTTTAGATAAAGTTAAAGATGAGTTTCAACAAACAAGTTTAGATTATTTGTATCAAATTAATGAAACCACAACGGCAAATAATCAGCTAGAGACGCGCTTCCAAGACAAAGAGGTTACCGCTGATGCGGCAATAAATTTTGAAGTGGAAAATCATATCAGTCATGTTTCTAATATCTTTTTAAGTTTAAAAATTATTGGCCAACTTTCTGGAAAGTATTTACTTTGTGAGGGTGATTTAGGATTATATATTATTGATCAACATGCCGCTGAAGAACGTTATAATTATGAACGATTATTAGAACGTTTTTTAGACCAACCAGTCTTAACTACTGATTTACTAGTTCCGCAATTAATTGAACTCAGTACTGCGCAACAAGCCATCCATCAAAAAATTATTGATAATTTAAAGGAACTCGGAATTGGTGTTGAAACTTTAAATAATGATTTAATTTGTCGCAGTGTGCCTTTGTGGTTGGCAGATTTAGAAATTATGACGGTAATTAATGAAATTATCGAAATTATTGAAAATCAAGCAACTTTGTCAATTGTTAATTTGCGAAAAGCAGCTTTAGCTAGTGCTGCTTGTCATAGTTCAATTCGCTTTAATCGCCATTTAAATTATGATGAAATGCGCCAAGTTTTAGTGAATTTAAGTAAATGTCACCAACCATATCATTGCCCTCATGGTCGTCCGACTTTAATTGTTTTAGATGAAACAACCTTATTAAAGGAGTTTTATCGATGAATCAAGTATTAGTAATTGTGGGTCCAACTGGAATCGGTAAAAGTGAACTAGCCTTAAATTTCGCGCAAAAATTAAATGGAGAAATTATAAGTGGAGATAGTATTCAAGTTTATCGTGACTTAAATATTGGTTCAGCTAAAGTTAGCTTGAAGCAACAAAGTTTAGTTAAACATCATTTAATTGATATTTATGATCTCGAAGATTCGTATAGTGTTGCTTTATTCCAAGAAATGGGCCGAAAACTAATTTCAGATATTATAGCTCGTGGGAAACTTCCGATTATTGCTGGTGGGACTGGTTTATATATTAAAGCGTTATTATATGATTATATTTTCTTAAAGGAAGAGCCTAATCCAGAAGTGGTTAAGCAAGTTAATCAATTGAGTAATAGTGAACTTTATCAAGAACTTTTAGAGAGCGACCCTGAAAGCTTAAAGGAAATTCATATTAATAATCGGCAAAGGCTTTTAAGAGCTGTGATTTTTAATCGAATTCAAAAAGAGAAAAAAAGTGAAGTTATCGCCTCACAGAAAAAAGAATTACTTTATGATGTTTTCTTAATTGGTTTAACTTTACCACGAGCTGAGCTTTATAAAAACATTAATCTAAGAGTTGATGAAATGATTCAAGCAGGTTTAGAAAATGAAGTTAGGAAAATAATTGCCGATGATTTGCAACGTTTTAATTTACAAGCATTAAAGGGAATTGGCTATAAAGAGTGGCAGCCTTACTTTGAAAACAAGGCTAGTTTAGATGAGGTTATTATGAAAATTAAACAAAATTCACGGAATCTTGCGAAACGGCAGTATACTTGGTTTAACAACCAAATGGATATTAAGTGGTATGATAAAAATAGTTTAAAGCAAGATGAATTATTTCAGGAAGTTGCAAAGTGGCTCAAATAAAAGAAGCAGCTCTAAATCGATTAGAATTATTAATTGGTGAAAAACACAGTCAACTTCTGGCTCAGAAGCGAGTTTTAGTAGTAGGAATTGGTGGAGTTGGTTCTTTCGCAGTAGAAGCGTTAGCTCGCTCTGGAATTGGGAAACTATTACTAGTTGATTATGATCAAGTTGCGATTAGCAATTTAAATCGCCAAATCCATGCTGGGCTCAACACGATTGGAGCCAGCAAAGTATTAGCGATGCAAGCTCGTTTGGCAGAAATTGCCCCTTGGTGTCAAGTGGATATCTTTCAACTAAAATTTGATGAAAACTCGGATTTTTTATTGGAAGAAGTGGACTATGTAATTGATGCAATTGATGATATTAAGGCAAAAGTAACTTTAATCAAATTGGCTCTAAGCAAAGAGGTTCCAATTATTTCTTGTTTAGGTATGGCGAATCGTTTAGACAGTAGTTTGCTTGAAGTAACAACACTAGACAAAACTTATAATGATCCTTTTGCAAAAGCTTTAAGGAACAGATTAAGAAATGAGCAAGTT
>CAYUXU010000060.1:0-6030 GCA_964449005.1 uncultured Erysipelotrichaceae bacterium
ATTGGCAAAAGGCACTTGCCGTTCTTTTAACCATTTAAAAATTGTCATATGTCTCCTTTACCATGAAATATTGCTTAATTTATCTTTAATTTGATTAATTAAGTCTTGATAATGTCCGGGATTTTCTAAGATCATTTCAGCATCTTTTTTAGCTGTCTCAACAATATTAATATCACTAACAAAATCCCCTAAAATTAAACCAGGTAATCCGCTTTGTCTAACCCCTAAGACATCGCCTGGTCCTCGAATTGTTAAGTCAAACTCGGCTATTTTAAAACCATCATTACTATTAACTAATACTTCTAAACGTTGATATGTTTCTTCATCAGTAGCTGGGGTTAATAAATAACAATGGGCTTGTTTATCACTTCTTCCGATCCGACCCCGTAATTGGTGCAGTTGTGATAAACCAAAACGATTAGCATTATAAATTACCATTTGGTTGGCTGCTAAAACGTTGACTCCCACTTCCACTACAGTGGTAGTTACTAATATTTGAGTTTTACCACTTTCAAAAGCAGCCATGACAGCTTCTTTCCCTTCACTTGTTAGTTTACCATGAAGTAAACCAATTTGATAAGGGAGTTGTCGCTTTTGATTGATTTCTGAAACTAAGGCTTCATATACTCCATTAACATACCGCAAATTCATGGTATCTGAAGCTTCAATCGCAGGACAGACCACATAACAACGATTATCACTGGCTAAACGTTCTAAAATCTCATCGAGGATTTTATTCATACTATTTTCTTTAATTAGTTTTGTAAGGATTGGCTTTCGACCTCGTGGTAAGGTTTCAATACTACTAATTTCTAAATCTCCAAATAAAACTGCTGCTAAGGTTCTTGGAATCGGTGTCGCACTCATTAACAAGAAATCAACTGCCACTCCTTTATTAACTAAAGCAGCGCGTTGACTAACCCCAAAGCGATGTTGTTCATCAGCAATCACCAAACCTAAATCAAAATAATTGACTTGTTTTTGAAATAAAGCATGGGTCCCGACAATTAAATCAATTTCACCACTCGCCAATTGATTTAAAATCTCAGTCTTCTTAGCTTGATTTAAACCTGAATATAAACAAGCAATTTTAAAATCAAGTGGTTTAAGCAGTCTTTTTAAATATTGATATTGTTGAATCGCTAAAATTTCGGTTGGAACTAATAACGCACTTTGTTTCTTAGCTAAAGCCATGGCCGCCATCGCAATTAATGCGACTAAAGTTTTCCCAGAACCAACATCTCCTTGTAATAAGCGGTGCATCGGATACGGTGCTTTTAAATCACTTAGAATTTCATTTACGGCAGTTAATTGACCCGCTGTTAAAGTATAACCTAAACTATTTACAAGGCGAAAGACTTCGTCATAGTTAAACTGACGGGCAGTTTTTTCTTTAAAAGTTTGAGTTAATGTCTTGCGCAGTGCTAATTGAAGTTGAAAACTTAAAAATTCTTCATATTTTAAAGTACGGGTCGCGGCTTTAACTTGACTTAGATCTTTGGGGAAATGGAGAAAGGATAAAGCTGTTTCACGAGATAATAATTGATATTTCTTTTGGAGATCTTGGGGAATTAAGTCTTTGATTTGACCTTGGTAAAATTGGAAAACTTTCCCAATTAATTTACGAAAACTTTTTGCGGTAATTTTTTCTTTAAGATGATAAACAGGAATAATTCCTAGTTGTTCAGCTAATGGCGACAAATTATAGTTGCTAGCTGTCACTTGAAGGTTACCTTGATACTTACCAATAATTGTTAACGGCTTTTTTAAATCATGTTTTCTTAACCATGGCCGATTAAAGATGGTTATTTTAATTATTTCAGCTTCAACTAACATTTCAAAACGGGTAATATGTAATTTCCCACTATAAAAAGCTACCGGTGTTTTTAAGATAAGACCTTGAAAAATCACTTGATCATTAACTTGCCAGTCACTTACTTTTTGATAAGTAAAATCTTCATAGCGATATGGATAATAAGTTAAAAGATCAGTTACTGTTTCAATTTCTAAAGTCTTTAATATTTTCTTGTCATTACTTGTTAGTTGCATCTTATCTAGAAAAAAAGAGCCTTGCTCTTTTATTCCGCCCCGAAAAAGTATTGATAAACGGGTTGTTCCCCTTTTATTACTTCAACCTCAAGGTCAAATTCTTTAATAATATATTCCTCTAAGGCCGCAGTTACTTCTTCACTGGCAGTATCTCCTTGAATAATTGTTACTAATTCATGCTCATCAGTGATTAATTCACTTAATAAGAATTGACTCGTTTTATAAAGGTCACTATCACTTACGACAATGTTTTTCTCTAAAATACCAATATAGTCGCCTTCTTTGATAGCAATTTGTTCAAAACTTGTATCTTTAATAGCGGTAGTTACTTGACCAGTTGCCACTAAATGCATTCCTTCTTCCATATCTTTAATGTTGCTAGCTAAATCAGCATCAGGATTAAACATAATTAAAGCACCGAGTCCTTGTGGAATCGATTTAGTTGGTAAAACAATAACTTCTTTGTCTTCAATCACATCTTTTGCTTGTTCAGCCGCTAAAATAATATTTGAGTTGTTTGGTAAGACAAAGATCTTTTCTGCATTTAATTCGGCGATAGCGGCGACAAAGTCTTCAGTTGATGGGTTCATAGTTTGACCACCATTGATTACAACATCAGACCGGAGTTCTTTAAAATAATTCGTAAGGCCCTTTCCAGAACATACCGTCACAACCCCATAAGGTTTTTTGGTTTCAGGAGCTTTCTCAACTTGATTATTTGGCATTTCCATCATCAAGTGTTCATGTTGTTCCTGCATGTTTTCTATTTTTAACTTAATAAATTCACCATAGTGTTGTGCCAAATTTAATGCATCACCCGGTTTTAAAGTATGAACATGTACTTTTACTAAGTCTTCATCTTGAACGACAACGATTGAATCGCCTAACCGTTCTAATTTATTTCTTAATTTCTCTTCGTTAAATTTTAAAAATTCATTTTCCGATAAACGAACAATAAATTCAGTACAATAACCAAATTCATCGTGATCAATTTGAGCTTGAACATTATTAGTGGTAATCGCGACATCAGAAACCGCAATATCTTGATCTTCTAAAGCTGCTAAAAAGCCTTCTAAAATTACAATTAAACCAGCACCACCACTATCGACGACTCCCACTTCTTTTAAAACTGCTAATAATTCAGGAGTAAACTCTAAAGAATCACGGGCTTCATTTAAAAAGACTTGAAAGTAATTTAAAATATCACAGTCGGGATTATCTTGAACATATTTTAAAGCCATGTACGAGCTTTCGCGAATCACCGTTAAAATAGTTCCTTCTACTGGTCGCATTACAGCTCGGTAAGCAATCTCAGTTCCTCTTTGAAAAGCTTCCGCCATTTGTAAGCTATTAACTGCTTCATAATTTTCAACTCCTTGGGCAAAACCACGGAAAATTTGGGAAAGAATTACTCCAGAGTTACCGCGAGCACCCATTAACAAACCACGTGATAGTTTTTTAGAAATTTCACCAACATGGTTGGAATTTAAATCACAAGCATCTTTAACTCCAGCTTGAAAAGTTAAGCTCATATTAGTTCCAGTATCACCGTCAGGGACTGGAAAAACATTTAAAGCGTCAATCTCTTTATATCGATTTAGTAAGTTATTGGCACCATTGGTTAACATTCTCTTCAATAACTCACCGTTAACTAACATTTTAGTCACTAGCTCTTACCCCTTGTACGTAAACATTAATAGCTTTGAATTCTAACTCTAAACTACGTTCTAATTCATATTTAACTTTCTTTTGAACTTCATTGACAACTTGAGAGATTTTAACGCCATAACCGACAATAATATATAAATCTAACTCTAAAATATCGTTTTTGGATCGAACAACGATTCCTTTACTATAGTTTTCTTTGCCTAATAATTCTGCTAGACCATCTTTAAACACTTTTTGAGAAGCCATTCCAACTACTCCATAGCACTCGGTAACTGCGCTACCGGCTAAAGTCGCAATAGCATCGATTGAGATATTTATTAAACCAAAGTTGTTATTTTTTTCAACTGACATAACCTACCTCCTATATCTTTGATATTATAACAAAATCATTTCTATAATGAAAATATATGTAATTATTTCACAAATTATTCATTTATGAAGAAAGTGGGACATTGACTAGTATAAGGTTGTTGCGATAATTCATCAATGAAAATACAAGCATTAGCGACTTTCAAGCTTTTAACAATCTCAAAGTAGTAATTTAAGACTGCAATAGTTTGGAAACTAGTAAAAACTTGATTTCCATCTTTTAAAACAATCCGAATTAAACTATCATCATAACTAACTTGATACTGGAAAATTTCGGAAATATGAGCTTTTACGCCATCATCGACCGCTTGAAAGCCTTCTAGTAATCTATCTAAAAGATTTTCTTCATTAAAGCCAGAAATATAAATTAAATATGGTAATAATTTAAGATTATCTTGATTTAATGCTAAAATTTCGTGATTCGCTAAAATAATTTCTGGTTCATCACTGTCATAACGATAGCCAAAAAGTTCTTTTTCTTTAATTTCAAGATTAACTTGGCCTTTTAAAAAGTTTAAAGAAACTTTTGCTTCAGCAATCAGTTGATGCTTTAATAAGCGATTAGTGATTGCTTGAGGCCAACTTAAAAATAAATAATCGTGATTAGTTAATTGACTTTGTTTAATAATATCGTTTTTATCTAAATAATTCGTTCCTGAAACATTAATAATCGCTATTTTAGCGATGGGAGAAGTCAAATAAATAAAAACAACCGTAATGGTAATGATAATGGTTAAACTAATGTTTTTGAAACGTTTTCGTTTTAAGTCTTGTTGTTTTTGACGATTTTTTTTAATTTTCTTATTAAAGAAATCGATACTAGTTAAATCTTTATTATCCATTTTGGTTCTCAGTAGTTAGATTCAATAGTAAATTATTTAATAAAATCGCGGCATCTGGTCTACTTAAGACTTTTGCGTTAGTACTCATCGTAGCTAATAACTCAGGATTTAAAACAACTTGATTAATCATTTCATATAGCTTTTCACTTGTTAAATCTGATTCTAAAATCATTAAAGCGGCTTGGGTTTTAACTAATTCTGAAGCATTAACCACTTGATGATTATTAGCGACATAAGGGCTTGGAATAATAATCGAAGGCAAACCCGCTGCCATTACTTCAGCCGCTGTAGTAGCACCTCCGCGCATTACAATTAAGTCGATTTTATTTAAATAAGTTAATAAATCTAAGTAAGATACGATTTTAATATTACTTCTTTGAAGTTGGTGATATTTTTGATAATGACTTGTTCCAGTCACAAAGATTACTTGATATGGTTTTTTTTCAAATTTTGGTAAAGTCGCGGCCACTATTTCATTAACCGTTTCTGACCCAAGCGATCCCATCACGATCAAAACGGTTTTTAAATCACTCCTTAAATCTAAGTTCAAGAGATCTCCTCGATTATTGTCAGTAATATCAACAACGCTAGCGCGCGGATTACCATAATATAAAGCTTTCTTCTCATCAAATTGTTGTAAGGTTGACTGATACGAAACTACAATGTTTGTGGCGTACTTAGCCAGAAAGAGATTAGCTCTACCAGCTAAAGCGTTTTGTTCGTGTAAGACAATTGGTAACTTTTCTTTTTTAGCGGCTAATACAACCGGGAAACTAACATAACCACCAAATCCAACCACAATATCAGCCTCAAAATCTTTAATGATTTTCCGACATTTAAAATGACTTAAATAAACCGTAAGTAAAGCCAAAGCTTTTTTAAAAGGATTTCCAACGAGCCCCTTCGCTTTAATTCCAATAAAATCATAACCTGCTTCCGGAATTATGTTAGCTTCCATGCGGTTTTTAGATCCAATAAATAAAACTTGATTGTTTTTATCTTTTTTAATTTCTTTAGCTAAGGCTAATCCCGGATAAATATGTCCCCCCGTGCCTCCCGTTGCAATAATTACTTTCATAGTTACCTCATCTAATTTATTATA
>CAYUXU010000061.1:0-5995 GCA_964449005.1 uncultured Erysipelotrichaceae bacterium
GGCTTTAGGAGCTAGTGGGGTAAGTCGAATTGATTTTCTTTTAAATCAAAAAACTCAAGAAATATTTGTCAATGAGATTAATACAATTCCTGGATCGCTGGCATTTTACTTATGGGAAGCATCTGGCGTTAAATATCCAGCTTTACTTGATAAACTAATTACACAAGCTATAACTAAAGAGCGATTAAATAAACAATTAACTTTCTCTTTTGAAACAAATATTTTAGAGAGTTTCTCAACTACAGGTAGTAAAGGTATTAAGAAATAACTTAGAAAGGAGTTACTAATATGAAAAAATTATTTTCTGCGATGATTGGTTTAGGAGCTGCGGCAGCTGGTGTAGCTTATTTCTTTAAGAAATATAATGACTATTATGAGAAAAGAGAAAAAGAATCACTTCCTGAAGAATTAGTTTTAAGTCATCATGAAGCGAGTAGTGAGACTGATGAAGAGACAGCTTTAGAAGAAGCTGAAGCCGAAGCTGACCAGGAGGCGGACTATTTAAATCTTGATGAAGTAGTGGTTGATTATAGTGGTGATGATCGGATGTTGAAAACAGCAATTGATTCAGAAGTGACACCACTTGATAGTGCTGTTTCCGATTCAATAATTGCGATTTCGCATTATACTGCCGAGCAACTAGTTTTAAAACATCAATTAATCTACTTTGATCAAGATTTACAAAACAACTTTTTAGAAGAGTATAAAAATCTCAGCTACGATATTTTAATTTTTCAAGATACTATTACAATTAGTAAGACCTTTGAAAACGATCTAACTTTAATAAAGGCCGAGTTAACGAAACTTTATGAACGTTTGTTTCATGATTTTGCGGTATATAAAGGTTTAGAAGTAATTGAACTTTAAAAGATAATTGGCTTTTAATCTCAATTATAAATCTAATTGAGTTTTTTAGTATGCTCTAGTATAATAGGGTAGTTATCAGGAGACAATATGGAATATATTTTAGTAAAAGATTTAAATTTTAGTTATGATGGCAGACACGAAGTAATTCGTGATGTTTCTTTTACTATTAAACAAGGTAGCTATACTACTATTATTGGAGAAAATGGTAGTGGTAAAAGCACCATCGCGAAACTTTTAGTCGGTTTATTACCACAAGGTAGTGGTGAAATATATATTGAAGGTTTACATTTAAACGAAGAAAATCTCAGTGATATCCGCACTAAGGTGGGGATTGTTTTTCAAAATCCTGACAACCAATTTATTGGAGCGACTGTGGCTGATGATATTGCTTTTGGTTTAGAAAATAAATGTGTCGAACCAACTGCGATGGAAGAGATTATTAATCAGTTTGCCTTTGAGACCGGAATGGTTGATTATTTAAATCGGGAACCAAGTAAATTATCGGGTGGGCAAAAGCAACGAGTTGCCATAGCCGGAGTTTTAGCCATGGCACCAGATATTTTAATTTTTGATGAAGCAACGAGTATGCTTGATCCCCGTGGTAAAAAAGAAATTAATGAATTGATTCGAAAAATCCATGCTGAAAAGAAGCTAACTATTATTTCAATAACACATGATATTGAAGAAGCCGCTATTAGTGACCATGTCATTGTTTTAAATCAAGGTAAAGTTGTTGCTAGCGGTAGTCCAGATCAAGTTTTAGTTTTAGAAGAAGAACTACTTAACTTACAATTAGATGTCCCATTTGCCTATAAAATTAGTAAAAGCTTACAAGCAGCAGGTTTGAAGTTATCTAATAATATTAAATTGGATAATTTGGTGGAGGAATTATGTCAATTACATTCGAAAAAGTAAGTCATTATTATGGAGAAGGTACAATCTACCACCAAGAAGCCTTAAAGGAAATTAACTTAGCCTTACCTCAAGGTAAAGTGATTGCGATAGTAGGGGCCACTGGCAGTGGTAAGACTACCTTAGTCCAACATCTTAATGCCTTATTATTACCAAGTACTGGAGAAATCCAAGTCTTTGATTATCATATTACACCTAAAGAAAAACCAGCTCATGTCAAAGGTTTAAGAAAACAAGTTGGTTTAGTTTTTCAATTCCCGGAATATCAACTCTTTGAAGAAACCGTTTTAAAAGATGTTAGTTTCGGTCCAAAGAACTTTGATGTTGCCGATCAAGAAGCACTGGAAGTAAGTCGGAGATGCTTAACAGCAGTTGGAATTGAAGAGAATCAGTTTGAAGTCTCACCCTTAACTCTTTCTGGAGGACAAAAAAGACGAGTCGCAATTGCTGGAATTTTAGCTTTGGATCCTAGAGTCTTAGTTTTAGATGAACCGACAGCTGGTTTAGATCCTCAGGGTAGCAAAGCGATGATGAAACTTTTTCTAAAATTGAATCAAGAAGAAAAGAAAACAATTATTATGGTAACTCACGATATGGAACATGTTTTAAATTATTGCGATGAAGTTATCGTTTTAGATGAAGGTAAAGTAATTAGTTATACTAGTACCGAAGTTTTCTTTCAAAATTTAGAATTATTAGAACGTTTAAAAATTAATCCACCACAAGTAGTTAGTTTAAAACAAAAATTAATTGCCAAAGGGTTTCAGATTGACCCATCAATTATTAAAGAATCTCAATTAATTGAAGCAATCTTAAGAGAGGTCCAAGATGAATAATATTGTAATTGGGCGTTATTTACCATTAGATTCATTAATTCATCGCCGCGACCCGCGTTTTAAGATTTTAAGCATGATGATTTTATTAATTGCGATTTTTTTACCAGCTGGTTTTCAAGGGTATGGTATTTTAGCGATATTTGCCTTCTTTGCTTATTCCTTGTCAAAGCTACCTTTTAATTTTATTTGGAAAGCTTTTAAACCAATGCTTTTTATGATGGGATTTATTTTAGTCTTAAATATTATGTTAAATCAAGAAGGTGATTTAGTTTTCGCAATCTGGCGGATTAAAATTTATTCGCAAGCCCTTTATCATACCGGATATATCATTGTCCGTTTACTTTTAATGTTAACTATTACTACAATTTTAACTGCTTCAACCAAACCGATGGATTTAACCTACGCAATTGAAGATCTGATGGCACCGTTACAAGTCTTTAAAGTTCCGTCTCATGAAATTGCGATGATTATCTCGATTGCTTTACGTTTTATTCCAACTTTGATTGAAGAAGCAGTTCGAATTATGAAAGCTCAGTCTTCGCGTGGTGTAGATTTTGAACAAGGGAAACTTAAAGAAAAAATCAAAGGTATTTTATCTTTAATTATTCCATTATTTGTGGCTAGTTTTAAAAGAGCGGAAGATTTAGCGAATGCCATGGAAGCCCGTGGTTATGTTGTTGAAGCTAAAAGAACCAGATACCGCCAATTTAAAATAAACTTAGGTGATTGGTTAATGCTTATTATGACGGGATTAGTGGTTACCGGAATTATTTTCTTAATGATATTATGATACGTTATCAAGTAACCTTAAGCTATGATGGTTCTAATTACAAAGGCTGGCAAGTTCAACCAGGTAAGAAAAGTCTCCAAGCTGCGATTGAAACAGCATTTAGTACGCTTTATAAAACTAAGATTGAAATTGTTGCCAGTGGTCGTACCGATACTGGGGTTCATGCTTTAGGTCAAGTTTTTCACTATGATGTCTTTCAAGAAATACCTGAAAAACGAATTGTCAAAGGAATTAATAGTTTACTGCCAAAAGATATTAGAATTTTAAAGATTGAAAAAATAGATTCTGAGTTTCATGCTCGTTATCTGGCTAAAAGTAAAATCTATGAATATCGGGTAAATTTGGGACGCTATGATTTGTTTCAAAGAAATTATTGTCTTCAGTATAATCAGAGAGTTGATGTCAGTTTAATTAAAGCGGTCTTAAAAGTATTTATCGGGACTCATGATTTCACCTCTTTTAATACTACAACTTTGAAAGAAAATTACAATCAAGTTCGGACTATTGAAAAATTTAGTGTGAAGGAAATTGATAATCTTTTAATCTTTACAATTCAAGGAAGTGGCTTTCTCCGTTATATGATTAGAATGATAATTGGGACAACCCTTGAAGTTGGACGTGGGAAATTAAGCATAAGTGAAGTTAAAACAATGTTGGAAAAGCAAGAGAAAGGGGTTTGCCGCTACAAAGCGGGAGCCGAGGGTTTATATTTAAAGAAAGTTATTTATTGAGGTAAATTATGAAAATACAAGAATCACAAGAAAATTATTTAAAGACAATTTTTCTTTTAGATAAAAAAGGTGAAGTTCGAGCGATTGATGTAGCTCGGGAATTAGGATTTTCAAAACCAAGCGTTTCACGCGCAGTTCATCTTTTAAAGGATGCTGGATTTTTAAATATTGATACAAGTGGTGAATTAAAGTTAACTTTAAGTGGAATCGAGAAAGCTTCTGAAATATTTAAGAAACATGAAACGATTAAATCATTTCTAATTACTTGTTTAGGCATTGATGAAAGTCTTGCCGAAAAGGAAGCTTGCCACATTGAACATGTGATTGGTGCTGAAACTTTTCAAGCTATGAAAAGAAGATTGAAAAATAGTTGTTGGGTTTCACATAAATTACACAAAGAGGCATTATAGTATAACTAGGCTAAATAAGTCTTAATTTTTTCATTTAAACTCCTTTGTATTATTTCCTCATAAAAAACTTGCTTCAATGCAAGTTTTTTATTTTTTCACTAGTAACTAGCGGTTATCCTTTGTATAATAATATTATGAAAAACAAGCACTTTTATCAAAAAATTATTATAACCTTAGGATTAGCTTTGGCTTTAATAGCTTGTAAACGAGCTAATCCGATTATTATAGTTAAACCAGAACCGTTTTATAAAGAAGTTTGCGATGATGACTTTAATGAAGTTGAAGTTTATGACTATTTAATTTTTGAAGATGGTAATGGAAAAAGTGTTGAATTTGAACAAGTCACAATTACTGGTGAAGTCAATTTAACTAAAGTTGGAGTTTATCAACTTGAGATTGCCGGAATTTATCGTGGTAAATTAACGGAAGCCGAACTATCAGTTTTGGTAGTTGATTCAAAACCACCAATTTTTAATACTGAAGATAATAAAGAAATTGTGGTGTTAGAAAATAAACCAGTTAATTTAGATGCCAAACATCATTTAATTAATGCTTACGATAATTATGATGGCATGATTAGTGATCGGATTAGTTTAGTTGAAGCAGTTGATATTACAGAAAGCGGCGATTATTTTTTAACTTATCAAGTTAGTGACACTTCAGGTAATACGACTAATCTTGAGATAAAATTTCGTGTCGTTAAAGATAAATATGAATTAGTTGATTATTTATATAAGGCAACACTTGATTTATACTGGGGTAAGTTCTATTTAAAGAATTATCAAGATCCAAGTATTATCGAAAATTTCTTTGATATTATCAATTATCATTTCACAAAAAATTATCAAACTCGTTTCAAACAAGAAATCGGACTAAATGGGAAACTTAATCCTTTAAAATCACCACTTCATATTTCATATGATCAAGCTAATAATATTGTGGTGCAAGCCAGCAACCATGAAAAAGTAGCTAACTATATGTATTCAAAAATTAAAATTATTTCAGAAAGTTCAAATTATATTAAAGCCCAAGTTACTGCCACATACGGGAAAAACCAAGTTATTGAAAAAACCGTTGATTCAATCTTTGAGTTAAGGCGAGTTAATGGGAAATGGCTAGTCGATAATTTCACCTTACCTAATTAGTAAGAAATTACTTACTTATTTATATACTATATTTTTAAGGCTCTTTGTTATATAATTGTATATAATTGATGTTTTAAAGGAGGGGTGACGTGGAGAACAAAGAAGTCTTGGCTACCTTACAAATTGCCAATACCGAAGTGCGCTTTGTTTTAGCGGAATTTCATAACGGAAAATTAAATATTCTTCATGTTGCGCGTCAGAAACATCAAGGGATGAAACTAGGCAAGATTACTAGTGAATCTTCTATTAGTAAAGCAATTAAGCAAATTTTAGAAAAAACGAAAGCGGTGATGGGCTTTCAAGT
>CAYUXU010000062.1:0-5976 GCA_964449005.1 uncultured Erysipelotrichaceae bacterium
TCAGTCGGTAGAGCAATCGGCTGTTAACCGATCGGTCATAGGTTCGAGTCCTATTTCAGGCGCCAGTTTGGCACGTTGGAGAAGCGGTCAACTCACATGCCTTTCACGCATGCATTCACGGGTTCGAATCCCGTACGTGTCACCAAATAAAAAATAACCCGATGTCTCGGGTTTTTTTATTTTCTTATTGTGTTAGTTACTAAAGTCTATTCAGTTCTTAAAGCTTCAACCGGATCTTTTTTAGCGGCACTAGCAGCTGGAATTAAGCCGGCAATAAAGGCTAAGACCATACTAATTAAAATTAAGATTAAAGCATGATTGATTTTTAAGTAAGCGATATTAGCGATATCAAAATGTTTTAAGACAATAGCTGAGGCAATCTTACTAATCACAAATGTGACACCGATTCCGAGAGCTCCAGCCACAAAACCAATAATTAAGGTCTCAGCATTAAAGACGCGCTTAATGTCTTTTTTACTGGCTCCAATCGCTCTTAAAATTCCAATCTCTTTAATTCGTTCTAATACCGAAACATAAGTAATAACTCCAATCATAATTGAAGAGACGATAAGAGAGATTGCGACAAAAGCAATTAAGGCATAAGAGATAGTATTAATAATTGTTGTTACCGAAGACATTAAGCTGCCAACTAAATCACTGTATTTAACGACTTTTGCGCTTTGATTAGTATTTTCCATGTTTAAATTATAAGTATCAATAAAGCTAATTACATCATCTTTAGTACTAAAGTCTTTGGGATAAATATTAATTTGGCTAGGGTCTTCTAAATCACGATAGCCAAATTTTTTCAGATTGCTAGCTAAGTTAGTAACATTTTGATTAGTTAATCCAGTCAATAAACTAATAATTTCATTTTCATCAATATTAAATTTAAATGCTTTGGCTAACATTGCTTGATCAATTTTTAAACTACTAGCTAAAGCTCCAAAGTTTTCGGTTAGTTCTTGAGTGATTTGATTTTGGATGGAACTCATCACATTATTTAAAAGATCGTTAATCATGCCACTAAAATAATTAGTGATAATAGCGGTTATTTGGTCACTTAAATCTAAGTCATTAAATTTATCTTTAATTTTGTCTTGAACTTCAGGACTAGCGAGATAAGCTTGTAAGTTATCCGTCCAATCTTGAATATCGGTCGGGTTATAGGCATCGATAAAATCTTCGATTATTTCCGTAAATAAGTTTACTAAATCACTGGTTGAAAGTTGAAGTTGATTAGCGAGAGCTTCAATTAAAGGAGCAAGATTTAAATCATCAAGATTAAGATTACTTAAATCAAAATCAAAGTCAAAGTCATTTGGAAGATTGTTAAATTTAAAAGCTTGTTTTAAGTAACTTTGATCAATTGAAATAAACTTTTCAAAGTTAAAGACATCTTTCGGATCAAAATTACCTTCTTCAACGAAGCTCTTATTAGTTAAGACATTGATTTCGGGATGTTCAAGTTGTTTTATAACAATCTCAGAATTGGCCGCTTGATCAATTAAATAGGGGATTAAAGTTTTATGATAGTAAATACCGGAAGTTAAAGTGGGAGTTTTGGTGGTATCTTTAGCTTTAACCACCCCAACAACCGTTAAATCAAGACCATCTTGGATAATTCCCTGCATAACTTTATTGTCGTCAGACTTATCAATAAAGACTTGATAATTACTATCATAATGATATTTTAAGGCTGAGTTAATTACTTTAAGATTTCGATTTAATAGTTGATTAAAATTAATACTTTCACTTAAAACTTCATCATTAGTATTACCTTCTCCTTGATTAAAGAGTTGTTCTAACATACTTTCTAATTGATTACGATCTTTTAAACCTAAGGCGTAAAGCGTGAAATCAGAGACAGCCCCATTTTCCATTAAAACAACTACAAGCTCATTTTTATTCTCAGGCCATTTTCCTACTAAGACATCATATTGGTCGACAAAATTGGAAACATCACCAGCTAGTTCTTGAAAGGTACGCATCCCGCCCATTTCACTATCTCCCGAAATAATGCTCATACCGGGGGTGCTTCCAATCCCAAAGTTAGCTAAAATACTATCGGGGTTAACTTGGTGAATCTTTCCATCAGTACTCTCTAAATAAATTTGAGGAGTAATTCCATATTTGTATTGAATGTTTTTTACGTAAGGTTCAATTAATTCGGGATTATTTTCTAAATAGTTTTTAAAAGATTTCAAATCATTTTGTCTTTGGTTAACAAATAATGATGTTAAAGAATTTAAGACAAAAGCTTCATCATCTTCTAAGTCAGGACTTTTCGAGCTTTGATGAATCTTATTGGCACTACTAATAAAACCACTAATATCAATTCCTGAGGCATCTAAAGTTAAAGGATAAGCACTCATGGTTTCTTGTTCAATATCATCAATATAAAGATTAATACCACTTGCTAAAGCTAAAATTGAAGCAATTCCTATAATTCCAATTGAACCAGCTAGTGCCGTAATTAAAGTTCGACCGATTTTGGTTTTTAAGTTACTAAGTGATAAGGATAAAGCCGTAAAAAAAGACATCTTGAGATGTTTTAATTTTTCAGTAATACTGACTTTTTCTGATTCTTGTAAAAAAGGATTTGAATCAGACATTACTTCACCATCTTTTAATTTTACAATCCGATTGGCATATTTATTGGCTAATTCGGGGTTATGAGTCACCATAATTACTAAGCGGTCTTGAGCGACTTCTTTTAAAATTTCCATGATGGATAAACCAGTGGTACTATCTAAAGCTCCGGTTGGTTCATCAGCTAAAACAATTTCTGGATCATTAACTAAAGAACGGGCAATTGCGACTCGTTGCATTTGACCACCACTTAATTGGGTAGGTAGTTTATAAATATGATCTTTTAAGCCCACTTCATCTAAAGCTTTTATCGCTCTTTCTCTTCTAATTGTTTTGGGAATCCCACTTAAGGTTAAAGCTAATTCGACATTATCTAAAACACTTTGGTGCGGAATCAAGTTATAACTTTGGAAAATAAAACCGACTCGATTATTGCGATAGACGTCCCAATCAGCGGCTTTGTATTTTAAAGTGGATACATTATCAATTAATAATTCGCCATCATCAGCTCGATCTAAGCCCCCAATGATATTTAAAAGCGTTGTTTTACCCGAACCTGAAGCACCTAAAACTGCCGCAAATTCATTTTTCCGAAATGAAATTGAGACTCCATTTAAGGCATGTTGGATAAAATCTCTCGTTTGATATGATTTTCTAATATTTTTTAATGTTAACATTAATTCACCTAACTCCTACCTATTTATTATATACTTAAATCATGGGTTTTTAACGTGATATGCATATTAGGTATAAGTAAAGTAATTATTCTAAATAGAAAGTGAAAGGGGACTTATGAAAAAAGTTAATGTGATAATTTTTGGGGATAGTTTAGTCTATGGCCTAATGGATCAAAGTTCCTTAGGTTATTCATTACGTTTAAAAAGTAGCTTTGAATCTTTAAAAAATGGGATTTATACTTTTTATAGTTTAGGTATTTCCGGTGAAACAACTCAAGATCTATTGAACCGTTTTGAAAATGAAGCACAAACTCGTTATCAAAGTGACGGTGACAACATCATTATTTTGGCAACTGGTATCAATGATTCGCAATTAATCTTAAAGGAGCCCAAAGTAAAATTGAATCAATTTCAAGATAATATCTTAAAGTTGATTAAAGTAGCTCAAAAATATTCTTCTCAGATTATTTTAATCGGATTAACACGAGTTGATGAAAAGAAAGTTGCCAAATCACCGTGGCAAAAAGATCACGGTTTTAATAATGAGCGAATTAAAGAATTCGATTCAGCTTTAAAAGCGATAGCTATAAAAAATAACTTAAAGTATGTTTTTTTAGGCGATGTTTTAAAAACAGTTGATTTAGTAGATGGCTTACATCCAAATAGCCGTGGTTATCAAAAACTTTATGAAAAGATTTATCCAGTTTTAAAAAGTTTAGTATAAATTATTGTTTAAAAATAAAATGCGTATTATAATAATATAGCTAATGTGACTTGTTAGCTCAGTCGGCAGAGCAACTGACTCTTAATCAGTGGGTCCAGGGTTCGAATCCCTGACAGGTCACCAGGAAAAATTAGAGCAACGATTTCCCGTTGCTTTTTTCTTAGATAATCTAAAAAATTATTGAATAATTTAATGGGGCTTGTTATAATAATAAAGCTATGCGGATGTGGCGAAATTGGCAGACGCACCAGACTTAGGATCTGGCGGGTAACCGTGGGGGTTCGAGTCCCTTCATCCGCACCAAATACAATCAAACCACTTTGTGGTTTTTTTATTTGCTAAAAGTTTCGGAAATTGAAATAATAGAGCTATCGATGAGAAAGGATCATAGTTATGGAAAAGGAACTTGGAATATCTTTAGCTGGCGGTGGGATTAAAGCTTATGCCCAAATTGGAGTTTTAAAATATTTAGCGGAACTTGGAATTAGTGGTACTTTTTTTGCCGGGACTTCTATGGGATCAATTATTGCAGCTTTATTAGCTGGTGGGATTCCGATTACTGAAGTAGAAGCTACTTTATTAAAAATTGAAGAAGAAATTATCGAACAAAAACTCTTTAAATTTAGTAATACCCAGCTTTTACCACTACTAAAAAAAGATGCGAGTGGTTTAATAAGTCCGGAACCTTTTATTGAATTAGTTAAGAAACATTTTGAAAAATATCAGCTTAAAACCTTCGCTGATTTAAAATATCCTCTAGTGGTACCATCAGTAGATTTAAAATCTGGGCAAACCGTATTATTCACTAATGTTGAAAATTTAAACCAACGTAAGTATCATATCATCAATGATGCTAGTCTTTTTATTGCCTTACAAGCATCGTGTTCTTTTCCTTTAGTATTTGATACCTTACGCTATCAAGGATTACAATTAGTCGATGGTGGGGTTAGTATGAATGCTCCAGTTTTACCTTTAAAAGAAGCTGGAGTCAGTCCCATCCTTTCGATTACCATGGGAATTATTTCCGATTATGAAGCGACAAGTAACCTAATCGATATTGGTAACCGGGTTGTTGAGCTCATGATTTTAGAAGCTGACCAGTTAGCGATCAATGATGCCGATCTCAATATTAATGTTTATGAAAAAGATATTAAGGTCTTCAGCTTAGCCAAAGGAAAAGATGCGATTGACTTGGGTTATAAAACCGCATTAAAGTACCAAACTGAAATTTTGGCTTTAACGAAAAGGAAAAAAGGCTGGTTTCGCTAAGCGAAGGAGGAATTATGGAACAATCATATTTTGATGGGAAATTATTAGGTTTAATTGGAACCAATATCTTAGTATTTCTCGTTACTTTATTTACTTTAGGATTTGGGGTACCTTGGGCTATCACTATTAAACAACGTTGGTTAACCAAATATACCGTGATTGAAGGGCGGCGCCTTGTTTTTAAAGGAACCGGAGCGAGTTTATTTGGTCAGTGGGTAAAATGGCTTTTATTAACGATCATTACTTTAGGGATTTATGGTTTCTGGGTTAGTATCAAGATGCAACAATGGGTTACTAAAAATACTAGTTTTGCCGAGAATTAGATAAGACAATTTAAATTAACTCTTAAAGGCTCTTTTTATTAAAAAAGGGCTTATTTTTTGGCTTAAAATGTAAATATTTTCTTAATAATGTAATTATTTACATAAAAATGATTGATTTTCACAAGTAATTTCGATACAATGATTTTCATATATACAAATTGGAGGGTTATATGAGAAAATTACGTAAATTACTAATATTTGTAAGTTTAGCTTTATTCTTGACGGCATGTGGCAATGGTACTAAACCAAGTGGGGATACCATCAAGGTTGGAGTTAATCTTGAATTATCTGGTGATGTCTCGGTTTATGGAATTCCAGAAAGAAAAGGGTTAGAATTAGCGGTTGATGAAATCAACGCTGCTGGTGGGGTTTTAGGAAAACAACTTGAGTT
>CAYUXU010000063.1:0-5803 GCA_964449005.1 uncultured Erysipelotrichaceae bacterium
CATGTATTAGGCACGCCGCCAGCGTTCATCCTGAGCCAGGATCAAACTCTCCATTTGGCTCTATTTTATAGTCCGTAGACTTTTAAATCCAGATTTTTTTATTTTGAATCGACGTTTTTCCTATTTAGTTTTCAAAGATCAACTGCTCCTATTTAGTAAATAGGCGCCCTACTATATTACCAAATCCAAGTTACGAAGTCAACTGTTTTTATCAATCTTCTCCGCTTTTATTCGGTGTTATTTCGGACTGCTTTTTCAAGCAAGCTTATTCATAATACCTAATTGATTTTATTAAGTCAACACTTTTACCAATTTATTTTAAAAAAAGTGATTTAAGCTAATAAATCACTCTCAACAACCTTTTTATTTTGACTTTTAAAGTGGATAAATGCCGCTAAGACACTCAAAAGAAAGACAATCCCACTAAAGACAAAAGCCAAGCGCGGTCCAAAGGCATAAATCAGTCCGGCAAACAAAGAACCGCCGACCATTCCAAAGGAACGCATTGAGTTAAAAATCCCGACTAAAACCCCGCCATCAATATCATCATCACTTAGATCAACTAACATCGCTTGCATTAAAGGTAAGTAAATCGCATTTAAAGCGAAGAAGATGACATTAATAATAATAAAGGGTACAACTTCTCCCACTAAGATAATTGACAACATCATTAAAACACAAAGCGTTAAAATCGCAATCAAAGATCGTGCAACGTCGGCTTTCTTCAAAAGCCACATCGTAATTGTGGCATTAGTTAATAAAGTTATAAAACCAATTGCAGCTTTTAAGATGCCACTATAAGATGGTGGAAAACCAAATTGATCTTTTATAAAATAGTTAAAGGATTGTTCATAAGCCGTAAAGGCAAAAGAAGTTAAAACCGCAATCATAAAGAAACTAGTCATAATTAAAGTGAAAATTTCTCGATTATTAACGACGATTTGAAAGGGTCCTGATTCCTTAATAATCTTTCTTAAAGGTTCTTTGGCTTTAACTGGAGGATCTTCTAAAATAAACCAATTTAAAACTCCCACTAAAATTAAGCTAATAACTTGTAAGAGAAAAGTCACTGGAATCGAATAGTCACCAATTAAACCACCAATTAAAAATCCAAACGGTGATACCACTGACATAATTGTCGCAGAAATCGCCAAATTCCGGCTTCTGTCACCTTGGGGACTATTATTAATAATATAGATGGTTTGATTAACCATAATCGCTCCATTAAAAAATCCCGCTAACATTCTTCCCACGACAATTTGTGCTTCAGTAGTAGCTAAACCAAAAACCCCTTGGGCTAAACCATAACCAATAAAACCAAAGCTAATAATTTTATTGCTACCTAAGTTATTTGATAGTTTCCCCCAAAACGGTGAGAACATAAAATTTGTCAATGACATCGCCGCAAAAGCTACCCCAAACATATAATCATGGAGTTTTAAGTTTTGAATAAATGTTGGTGTAATCGGGTGGGCAAAATTTGCCGCTAGGGAATACAAAGCAATTACTAAGTAAACCCGAAAGATCGATATTTTTCGCATCTTATTTAATTAAATGAAACTTCTCTTGACGACCAGCACAATAATGAACTTGATCATTACTAAAACTGAGATCAGTTTCTGCTCCTAAAGTAATATTTTGGTTCCAACTTTCTAAATAAAGAGAAACATTTAATTCTAAAGAATGCAAGGTATCATTATAAAGTAAATAATCACCCATCAATTTAACTCCACCTTGTTGGTCCCATAACCCAATTGTCGGACCAGCACCATGACCATGATAGCCAATCGGATGAGTATAAATGCTTGGTTTAATCCCTTCACTAATTGCTTGCTTTAAAGAAGCCGCTAGGATTTCATTACCACTTAAACCAGCTTTAAAATTACTAATCGTAATATCTTGAAGTCGGTTTAAGTCAGTGAGGATTCTTTTTAAATCATCTGGAGCATCAGTTTCATCTGCTTTTAAAACATAAGCGTTTTCTTGAGTATCAGTGCAAAGTCCCAAATACTTAAAGCCGACATCACAATGTAAAATATCACCCGGCATAATAATAGCTTCAGCCTGGATTTGTTTATTACCGGCTCTTAAAATTGAAACCTCATAATCAAACCAAGGAGTTAATCCTAAATCAATCGTTTTTTGTAACATAAAATATTTGACATCATGATTAGTAGTTACTCCCGGTAAAATCACTTTTGAAGAAAAAGCTTCGGCGATTAAAGTATGGGCAATTTGGACAATCCCATTATAAGCCGCTAATTCTTCTTCAAGGCGAGTTTCTAACCAACCGATTGCTAGTTTTTCCGCTGAGACGATTTTCTTTTGATCAGCTTCCGCTAAATGACTCACCAGCACATCATATAAATATTTTGATAAACCATCGCCAAAGGCAAATCCCTCAGAAATATTTAAGCCAATCTTTTCTGGATTAGCTTCTTGAATAATCCGAGCTAAACACTCAAATTGAGTTTCTCCTACATTATTTGAATTTCCATCTTGCCAGATCGAACCTTTCTGATTGACCCAGACGGCTTCATAAAAATCATCTAAACCAACCCCGGGTCGGGTTAAAGCCATCTTTTTGACTGAACCATCTTCTAATTGATGGAAAACCAAAATCGAAGTACGCCTGGCACTCATCATACTAGCTGGCACCAAGCTTAAAAAGACCGGATCTTCATTGTACTCGCGACAAGCTACTACCCACAAATCAATTCCTGATCTTTTCATAACTTTTGGTAAAATAACATCCAATCGTTTTTTCAACCACTGATTGACAATTTTTTCTTGTTCACGATAGGAATAAATTTTTCCCTTTAGTTCATCAACACTTAAGGCTTGCTTAATTAAAAAACTTTCCAGAGACACCACTTTAAAACCTCTTTCTAAATTTAATTTACGTTATCTTGCATTGCTTGTAAAACTTGACTCTTAATTTCATTAACTGCCCCACTAACATCTGAGGTACAAACCACATTTTTAAAGAGTGTCGCGAGCTGCATATCCATCCGTGCTTTATTAAGACGATTTTTAATACTAGCTTCATCATCTTTATAAATCAAATTAATTTGTTTTTCTAAATCCTCAAAAGTCTCAGGCATCACAAAGAATGCCAAGGCCTCAGGAATGTTTAATTTAATTGGACCAACTCCTTGTGCCTCAACTTCAATTAAAACATTTTTCCCTTGTGATACTAAAAATTCAACTTGGTGTTTCGGAGTTCCATAGTAATAGCCATTAAATTCAGTAAACTCCAATAACTCTTGATTCCTAATCGCTTGGGCAAATCCTTCATGAGAGACAAAATAATAATCTACGCCATCCACTTCCGTTTCCTTTTGTGGTCGGGTTGTCATCGAAACCGAGTAAAAAAGATTCAAATCTGGATCTTGCATTAAAGCTGTCCGAATCGGTCTTTTCCCGACTGAAGAAGCCCCACTTAAAATAATTACTAAACCTTTCCCCATCAGTTACCTCCTAAGTTAACCGACTAATAAATGTCGTTAATAGTTGATATGTCCGATCAAAAGACGCTAAATCTAATTCTTCATCGGGAGTATGGATATATCGAGTAATTGGTCCAATCAAAACAATATCCATCTCGGGATGCATTTCTTTAAAGACGCCACATTCACTACCACCATGGGCCGCAATTAATTCTAACTCTTGACCAGGATAAAGTTCTTTAATGACTCCATCTAATTTATCTCTTAAATCTGATACCTCAGAAAAGTTCCATCCTGGATAATAAGCTTGAATTTGATAACTAGCATCAAAGATTTCAGTCAAACAAGCAATCTCATTAATTAAGTTTCCAATCCCACTTTTTAAAGCGGAACGAATTGATATCGTTAAAGTTAGGTCTTGCTCAGTTGTTCTAATGATACCTAAATTTAATGAAGTGATTGTTAGATCTAAAAATTTCATAGAACGATGTTTAAAACCATTTGGTAGTAAAAAGATTAAGTCGATTACTTGCCGAGAAGTTTCATCACTAAAGACTTGAGAAGCTGTCGCAACTTTTTCTAAAGAAAAACTAAAGTTAGGATCACTATATTCAAGTTCTTCTAAAATTGCGGCCGATGAAGCTTGAAAGCTCTTCTTTAAAGTTTCAAGGCTGGCCGCAGCAGCAAAGACTGCCTCGGCTTCGCGTGGAATCGCATTATCTTTTAAACCACCAGTTAGATTTACTAAATTTAATTTATTACCCGCCAGTTCAGCTTCTTTTAAAAGCCTTACTAATAACTTATTAGCGTTTCCTTTTTCTTTCGAAATCTCACCACCAGAGTGGCCTCCTGATAAACCGGTTACCGCTAGTTGGTAAGTATCAGCTTGGTTATCCTGCCACTTTAAGGCTTTCTTAACAATATTTTGACAACCACCCGAAGAAGAAACTAAAGTGCTAGTTTCACCACCACCATCTAAAGAAATCATGCGCCGGGCTTTAATATTTTCCTTTTTTAAATGTAAAGCTCCTAAAAGGCCAATTTCTTCTTGAACTGTAAAAACACATTCTAAAGCCGGGTGTTTCAAATTAGCATCAGCTAAAATCGCCATCATATAAGCGACACCATGCCCATCATCAGCGCCTAAAGTTGTGCCATGGGCTTTTAATAAACCATCTTCAACATACAACTTTAAAGGATCTTTTAAGAAGTCATGAGTCACATCTTTATTTTTTTCACAGACCATATCAATATGGGCTTGAATCATTAGTAAATCGCTTGACTCATAGCCTTGACTAGCATCTTTATAAATAATGACATTATATAAATCATCCTGCCAATATTTCAAATTATGTTTTTTCGCAAAATCTACTAAATAATTACTTAACTCAGCCTCATGATTGGAACAATGCGGAATCTGGCAAATCTCATTAAAATAAAAACAATGTGCCTTACTTAAATCAAACTCCATTTTTAAACCTCTTTCTATTAAATCAAAATTAATTTATCGCGACCTTTTCCTAAATAAGTAACTTGATTATCTTTTAATAAAATACTCTCTTCAGTAAAAAAGAAAACTTCTTTTTCATAGTTAGTTAAAGCACGCTTTGTATTTAATTCTAAAGCATAAGCTGTATTATCGGAAATTACTAATTCACCAGCGATTGGTTGGGGATTTTGATTACTAAATAAACCAATCGTCGGACCAGCTCCATGACCAAAGCCACCAATTGGATGGGAATAAAGCATCGCTTTCATTCCTTGGTCTTGGGCTTGTTTTAAGGCGTTTATAAAAACTTCATTACCAGTCTTATTAACTTTTAATAAATCAACGACTATGTCTTGGAAGTGATTGTTTTCTTTTAAGCCAGCTTCTAATTCTTTTAAGACTAAATCATCATCACCACTTAAAACATAAGCCAAGCGTTGCGTGTCACTACATAAACCTAAATACTTAATCCCAAAATCACAATGCAGTAAGTCACCTGGTAAAATCACGGTATCACCAGAAAACATCCCACTGGTTCGTTGTAAGTCAATCGTTGGTTCAAACCAATAAGTCAAACCCAAGTTATTAACGGTTTCCTTCATAAACCACTCAACATCTTCACAAGTTGTTTGATGAGGGATTATCACCGCTTTACTAAAGGTTGCATTAATAATCTCATCAGCTAATTTCCCAACTTGATAATAATACTCCATTTCTAAGTTACTACGTGTTTCTAAGTAGCGTAATCCTAATTTTTCTGCGGAAACTAATAATTTTTGATGATCAGCACTTAAGTTATCACGTAAAATTTGATTAACTCCTACTGACAAACCATCACAGTAAGCAAAGTGCTCGGAGTAATTAA
>CAYUXU010000064.1:0-5766 GCA_964449005.1 uncultured Erysipelotrichaceae bacterium
TAAGTAGTTTTTAGCTAAAACATCAGGATTTTTTTCATCATCAAATAAGTCTTTATTAGCGATTAACTCAATTTCTTTGACTTGATTATCACGGCGCACTGTATAAAAGGTTGTGGTAAAAGCTTCATCAAAATAGGTTCGATAATTTATTAAGTTATCTTGCAAGAATACTTCATAAAAGCCATCTTTTAAGCTTTCTAAAGCAATTTGACGATCAACTTTTTGATCCATAATAAAAACTGATTCTTGATTCTTATCACAAACATTTCTAAAAATCGCTGTTTTTCCGACACTACTATCATTATTAAATATATTATAAGGCTGTTCTTTTAAGTTTAAAGTCTCTCCATAAAAGAAATAATCTTCTAATAAAACTTCATCAAAAAAAGGCTCTTTAAACCGTTCCACAATTTGTTTTTGTGAATAACTACAAACTGGATAAGTTAAAGGTAAATATTGACTTTTAATAATATGAAAAAGTCCATACCCGCCAGTAATAACTAAAACGATACTTAAGCCAATTATTAAAAACTTCTGACGACGTTTGGTTTTTTCATTTTTTACATATTGAGGTCTTAACACATAAACCTCCTAGTTCTAAAACTTCATTTGACGCGGTGTTCTTGGATAGGGTAAAACATCGCGAATATTAGTCAATCCCGTAAGATACATAATAAATCTTTCAAAGCCTAGTCCAAAGCCAGCGTGTTTTACGCCGCCATAACGCCTTAAATCAAGATACCACTCTAAACCAGCCTCGGGAATCTTTAAGGCTGCCATCTTAGCTTTTAAGACGTCAAGCCGCTCTTCACGTTGTGATGCGCCAACTAATTCTCCAACATAGGGAACTAGTAAGTCGCAAGCCGCAACCGTCTTGCCATCCTCGTTAGCTCGCATATAGAAAGCTTTAATCTCGGCTGGATAGTCAGTAATAAAAACTGGTCCTTGAACAATTTGCTCGCAAATATAACGCTCATGTTCTGATTGGAGATCACAACCCCAATAAACTGGATATTCGAATTCAACTGGAGCTTTTTCTAAATATTCAATTGCCTCAGTATAAGTCATCTTTTTAAATGGAGCATCTTTTACTAAATTTAAGCGTTCTAAAAGATTCTTATCAATCATTTGATTAAAGAATTCCATCTCGGCTGGACAATTAACTAAGACATAATTAATTAAATATTTAACCATATCTTCAATCAGATTCATGTTATCTTCTAAATCAGCGAAGGCAATTTCTGGTTCAATCATCCAAAACTCACTAGCATGGCGTGGTGTATTTGATTTTTCAGCTCGAAAGGTCGGCCCGAAAGTATAGACATCACGGAAACTTTGGGCAAACGCTTCTACATGTAACTGCCCCGTTACTGTTAAAAAAGTATGTCGCGCGAAAAAGTCTTTCTCATAATTTTCGTCACGGCGAGTTGTTACCGTAAAGACTTCTCCGGCTCCTTCACCATCATTACTAGTAATAATTGGAGTATGGACATAAATAAAACCTTGTGATTGGAAGAATTCATGAATTCCCATTGATAAAACCGATCTTAAGCGGAAAACTGCCGTAAAAGTATTAGTTCGGACCCGAAGATGAGGAATTTCTCTTAAATACTCGAAACTATGACGCTTTTTTTGAAGCGGATAGTCACTATCACAAGCTCCCTCTAAAACAACTTCGGTTACTTTAACTTCAAACGGTTGCTTTCCTTCTGGAGTTAACACTAATTTTCCTGTGATCGTGAGAGCACTGCCGGTTAAATATTTTTCAACTTCTTTAAAATTTGCTAACTCTAAATCATAGACTAACTGTGCATTTTTAAAATAAGTCCCATCATTTAATTCAATAAATCCAATTGAACCATTACTCCGATTAGTTCTTACCCAACCTTGCAGTTGAATATATTCAATCGCATCAAGGGCTTCTAATTCTTTATAATTAATTAAATCAAAGACCTCACGGATTGTCATAAATGTCACCATTTCTGCCTCCTAAATAAAAATCTCACTCAACATTGGAGTGAGACTGAAACATTACTAACTATAAATTATCAATCTGATAATTATTTCTCACTCATTTTATTTGCTTCAAAAATAATTTCTTGAATTGTAGCTACCACATCAATTGTTTTTAAAGATATTCCGCTTGGAACAACAATATGTTCATGGGTAAAATCTACTATTCCTACAATACCACAATTTATCAAATTATCAACCGTCTCTTGGAGGTTATCCGAGGCTGTTAAAATCGCAATTCTAGTATTTTCCGGTAGTTTTTCTTTCAAATCAGCGATATGATAGATCGGAATTCCATCATATTCACCCTCATAGAGGTCAAAACCACAGACAATCTCACCAACCACATAATCCCAACGATTATAATTAAATAAAGCTTTTCCTAAATTCCCAACACCAATCATAACAATTTTTTCATCGAAATTGACTCCTAAAACGTTATTAAAAGTCTCAATTAAATGTTCAATGTTATAACCAGCGCCTTGTTTACCTAATCGTCCTAAAAATGAAAAATCTCGTCGAATGGTTGTCGCTAAAATGTTAACATGTTCTGCTAAACGACTGGACATCACTGTAGTTTGACCATCATTTTTTAATTTTCTTAAAGCTTTTAAATAAACTGGAAATCTCTCTAAAGTTGCCTTAGGCACTCTTGTCTCTTGCATATTATCACCTGTGAATATAATAACATATTCTTGTGAAAAAACCTATCTTTTTTATAATAAAGCTTGACTAGATGGATAAGAGCTTGTCTTAAAATCTGAGAACTTCTTTAACTTGAATAATTCATAAGCGGCCGCTCCAATCATCGCCGCATTATCGGTACAAGCATAAAGTGGTGGAATTGTTAATTTAGTTTCTAGCTGATCGATAACTAGCTTTGGAAATTCACTCCTTAAGTAGGAATTTGCGGCCACACCACCCGCTAAAACAACATGTTTCGGCTGATATTTTATGATAGCTTGTTTCGTTTTCTCAAGTAACTGTCCAATCGCCGCTTCTTGAAAGCTTCGCGCTAAATTTGGTATATTTAAATCCCTATTTTCTCTTTCTTCTCTTAAAATTAATTGTAAAACAGCGGATTTTAAGCCACTAAAAGAAAAGTCTAACAAATTTGGAGTCTTTACTTCTGGTAAAGGATAAGTAGCGCTACCAGTACTGGCTAATTTATCAATTTCAACTCCCCCGGGATAAGGCAAACCTAAAACGCGTGCCACTTTGTCATAGGCCTCGCCAATTGCATCATCTAAAGTTTGACCTAAAATTTGATAAGTGAAATCTGCATTTAATAACACTAATTCACTGTGACCACCAGAAACAATTAATGCCAAAAGTGGAAACTCTAAATTAGTCACAAATTTATTAGCCATAATATGACCAAATAAATGGTTAGTGGCAATTAAAGGTTTTTCATAAAGAAAGGCAAAGCTCTTCGCTGCTAAAGCTCCGACATGTAATGCGCCAATTAAACCCGGACCAGCTGTATATGCTACGGCAGATAAATCCTTTGGGTTAATATTAGCCTCATTTAAAGCTAGCTTTAGCGCTAAACTAATATTTTCAACATGCTTGCGGGCTGCCACTTCTGGGACCACCCCACCAAACTGTTGGTGAATCTTAATTTGTGAGTTAACGATATTCGATAAAATTTGATTACCATTTTTAATGACCGCTACGGCAGTCTCATCACAACTTGTTTCAATTGCTAAAATTAAATTATCTTGCATCATAACTCCTTAATCATATAATAAGCATCTTCCCCATCCGGGTAATATTTCTTTTTAATTCGCTCTAATTTAAATCCAAATTTCTCGTATAAAGCAATGGCAGCTTGATTAGAAATTCGAACTTCTAAAGTCAAATAGTGAATATAATTGGTGTATGCTTCTTTTTCAATGTATTTTAAGATCTTTTCACCAATTCCTTGATTTTGATATTTACTGGCAACTCCAATCGTAGCTAATTCAATAGATTCACCAGAAAACCAATAATCAAAATAACCAATAACTTGACGATTCTTTTCATAAACCATTAAATTAGCGATTGGATTAGCGACTAATTCAAAAAGAAATTGTTCATAATCCCACGGTTCGATAAATAATTTCTTTTCTAATTTACTAATCATAATTAGATCAGCTTCACGGGCTTTTCTTATCATATTTACTTCCGATAAGCCTCATCACTTTTTAAATATAAAGGAACCGCAGTGTCAATATTTTCTTCAAGGTGATAAAAATCTTTTAATAAGGCAAAATTGTTTAAATAATTCGGAAAATTACTAGTTTCTCCAATTACTTCTAAGTCACCGATTAAATTAAAACTAGTTGGCTTAAAATCACTCAGCTCTTTAATGGTTGGGGCAATGACGATTGTACCGGCTTGAAATTTCCCATAATAAATTCGATTACTTCTGGCATCTAAAATTACTTCAACATCATCTAATCCAGCATAAAGCTGCAAGGTACTAAGGGTATAAAGTGGAATATTTAATTGACTGCTAATTATTTTGGCGACGGTTAAGGCAATTCTTACCCCGGTAAAACTACCAGGACCATTACTTACTACGACGCTATCAATCATGGTTGGCTTTAAGTGATGCTTCTGAAAGATTTCTGAGATTTCTTCCATAATATATTCTGATTGCTGACGCGGATACTTTTTTAAAACACCATCAAAATAGACACCATCCTTTAATAAGGCAATCGCTAAAAAATGATGAGCACTATCTAAACATAATGTGACCATTGTTTTCTCCAAACCTTTCTTGAAACTTTTTCCCAACTGGCATCAAATTGATTTCACGTTCAAACTCACTTAAATAATTAAAGCTTATTTTTAAATGATCTTTTGGTAAAATATTTTCAATATAACGTGGCCATTCAATCACAATAATGGCATGATTATCAGTGATTAATTCTTCTAAACCAATATCATCACTGTTACCTTCTAAACGATAAGCATCAATATGATAAAACGGCAGATGACCTTGATAAATTTTGACAATCGTAAAAGTTGGACTATTAACAACATCTAATACGCCACAAGCTTTCGCTATTCCTTTGGCGAAGGTCGTTTTCCCGCCCCCCAAATCACCTTCTAATAAAACCACATCACCAGCTGCTAGTTGTTTACCGATTAAATAACCAGCTGCTTCGGTTTGTTCATAATTTAATGTTTTAATTTTAATCATCGCCTTTTCCTTAAGCCTTTTAATTATAACACGCAGATATTAAAAAACTCCTTATAAAAGGAGCTCTTTATCTGGCGACTTGTTATTTTCACTGCAGCAAGCACAGCTATCGTCACCGTTGAAATGCTTAACTTCTGTGTTCGGTATGGGAACAGGTGTGACCATTTCGCTATCGCCACCAGATCTGAGAGTAGTTCTCTCAAAACTAAATAACAGAATGACTAATCTTTCTAAATGTTTTTTAAATATTGTGATTAAATCCTCGACCTATTAGTATCAGTCAACTACACATATCGCTATGCTTCCATCTCTGACCTATCAACCTCGTAGTCTTCAAGGGGTCTTACTTCACTAGGAATGGGAAATCTCATCTTGGAGTTAGTTTCACGCTTAGATGCTTTCAGCGTTTATCTAGTCCATACTTAGCTACCCAGCTATGCCACTGGCGTGACAACTGGTGCACCAGAGGTATGTCCATCCCGGTCCTCTCGTACTAGGGACAGCGCTCCTCAAATTTCCTACGCCCACAACAGATAGGGACCGAACTGTCTCACGACGTTCTG
>CAYUXU010000065.1:0-5688 GCA_964449005.1 uncultured Erysipelotrichaceae bacterium
AAGATGAGGCAATAATTGCAGCTGCAACTTTATCAGCGCGTTATATAACTGATCGTTTTTTGCCTGATAAAGCCATTGACTTAGTTGATGAAGCCTGTGCCAGTATTAGAGTGGAAATGGATTCTATGCCAGTTGAACTTGACGAGTTAACTCGAAAAGTGATGCAACTTGAAATTGAAGAGGCGGCTTTAAAGAAAGAAGAAGGTCCAGCTTCTTTAAAACGTTTAGAAGAATTAAGAAGTGATTTAAAAGAATTAAAGGTTGAAAAAGATGCTTTAGAGGTTCGTTGGCAAGCTGAGAAACAAAGCCATGAGTTAGTCAAGAGCCAAAAGGAACAACTTGAAACGGCTCGACTTGAATTAAGTAAAGCCCAAAATGAAGCACGTTATGAGGACGCGGCTCGTCTTCAGTATGAAACGATTCCCAATTTAGAAAAAGCGATTCAAAAGGCTGATTATAAGGAAATGCCAGATGCTTTAATTCGGGAAATTGTTGATGAAGAAATGATTGCGGAAATTGTCGCAAAATGGACTCATATTGAAGTTGGAAAATTGCTTTCTGGAGAAAGAGAAAAAATTCTAAACTTAGAAAATCATTTACGAGAAAGAGTGATGGGGCAAGATGAGGCTTTAAAGTTAGTTTCTGAAGCTATTTTACGCTCTAAAGCTAATATTCAAGATAGTAATCGACCGATTGGTTCTTTTCTCTTTTTAGGACCAACTGGGGTTGGTAAGACTGAAATTGCCCGCTCACTAGCGGAACAACTTTTTGATAGTGAAGATAAAATTGTTAGAATTGATATGAGTGAGTATATGGAGAAGTTTAGCGTCTCGCGCTTAATTGGAGCACCTCCTGGTTATGTTGGTTATGAAGAAGGGGGACAACTTACTGAAGCAATTCGTCGTAAACCTTACTCGATAGTTTTACTTGATGAAATTGAAAAAGCCCATCCCGATGTCTTTAATATTTTGCTTCAAATCTTAGATGCCGGTCGGATTACTGATAGTAAGGGTGTGGTGGTTGATTTTAAAAATACCATCATTATTATGACCAGTAATTTGGGTAGTCAATTTGCTTTTGAGGCTGATCGAAAAGTTAAAGCAGAGAAATACCAAGCTGAGGTCTTCCGTTACTTTAAACCAGAATTTATTAATCGGATTGATGAGATTATTGTTTTTAATCCATTAGATGATGCTTCATTTATCTTAATTATCGAGAAATTCTTAAGAGAATTAAAAGGACGTCTCAGTGATCTTGAAATATCACTAGAAGTGACTCAGGCTGCTAAAGAGTTGATTTTAAAACGGGGCGTTGACCAGGAATTTGGAGCACGGCCTTTAAAACGGTTTATTCAAAAACAACTTGAGACAAAAATTGCCACGATGATTTTATCGGAGGAATTGACGGCGACACATTTAGTTGAGATTGATGCGTTAGATAATGACTTCCAATTTAAAGTGAAAAAAATAGCTTAAAAGACACTAATTTGTCATATTTTATTTCTATAATAGAAATAAGGAGCCAGTTCATGAAAATTTTAATTGTGGATGACAACCGACAAATTACTTCAATTTTGGCTGAATATATGAAAAAAGCTGATTTTGTTCCAGTTATAGCTCATGATGGTGAAATGGCATTGGAGCTTTTTTCGCAAGCTAATTTTGATTTAATATTATTAGACGTTATGATGCCAAAAATAGATGGATTTACTGTTTGTCGTGAAATTCGAAAGCAATCAAATGTTCCAATTATTATGATTACAGCTCGAGGTGAAGATTTTGAAAAAATTATGGGATTAGAAATTGGAGCCGATGATTATTTAGTAAAACCTTTTTCTCCTGAAGAAGTATTAGCTCGAATTAAAGCCATATTTCGTCGGGTTGAAATGAATCATCCTACTAAGAAGTTAACGGTCGCTAATTTAACTATTAATCTAGATAATTATTCGACCAGAATTGATAACTTAAATATTGACTTAACAAAAAAAGAATTTGAAATTTTATGGATTTTGGTAAATAATCAGAATAAAGTTTTTACTCGAGATAATTTATTAGATAGTTTGTGGGGTGATGATTACTATGGCGATAGTCGAACTGTAGATAGTCATATTAAACGTCTTCGGGCTAAACTTGAAGTAGTATCACATCCTAGTTGGGAGATTAGAACAATTTGGGGAGTTGGTTATAAATTTGAGGTAATTGAAGATGTTAAAAAGTAAAATGACTCGTATCTTAGCTAGGAATTTCGCAATCGCCTTATTAGTTTTTGCGACATTTATGAGTGGTACTTTTCTTTTTCTTCATCGGGATCAAACTTTAAAGAACCGACAAAATGATTTACTAAGTTATGGAGAAACATTAGCTAACACTATTAAAAATGAAATATCAAGTAATAATAAATTGAATTTAGGTCAAATGCGACAATATTTATTTCTTGCTAGTGATTTAGCTTTAAGTGATATTTGGTTGATAGACCTAAATTTTAAAGTAGTCAAAGTTGGTAAAATGGGGCACCATATGATGGGACAACAAAATCAATTGAATGATTTATCGACTGAAGCCATGCTCTTAGTGAAGAATGTGATGGCTGGGACAACTATTGTAACTGAAGATTTTAGTTCATCATTAAAGACGCGTTCATTATCTGTCGGGGTACCGATTATTAACGAAAATAATATGATTGTTGGAGCTGTTTTACTGCACGCTCCGATTAGAATGATTTATCAAACGGCAGATCGTGATTTTATCGTCTTTTTTCTAAGTGCAGTAATAGGATTTTTGGTAGCTTTATCAATAGCGCTAGTTTTATCCTATCGTTTCACTCGACCATTGAAAACTTTGCAGGATACTGCTTCTAGTTTAGCTTTAGGAAATTATGATGTTGCGACGAATTTGAAACAAAATGATGAAATTGGAGATTTAGCTTTAAAAATCGATGATTTAGCTGTGAAACTCCAAGAGGCTAGTATGCAAAGGGAACATTTAGATCAATTACGACAAGATTTTATTACTAATATTTCACATGAATTAAAGACGCCATTAGCGGTAATCCGCGGGTCATTTGAAGCCCTTTATGATGGGGTCATTGAGGATCCCAAGCAAATTGAAAATTATCGAAAAGAAATAATGAATGAGATTAAATATTTGGAAAGACTAGTTTTAGATTTGTTAGAATTATCTCGTCTCAGAAATATTGACTATAAAATTGAAAAACGTCCAGTTAATCTCAATGACTTATTGTTGGATGTGGCGCGCAGTGGTAACCAGTTAGCCCTTAAATCTCAAAAAACAATTAAAGTTAAAATTGACAATAATCAAAAACAAATTAGTGGAGATTATGGGAGATTGCGTCAAATGTTATTAATCGTTGTAGATAATGCAATAAAATATGCACCTTTTCAATCTGAAATTATTTTAGAATTGAATAAGGATGAAATATCCGTTATTGATCATGGGCCTGGAATTGAAGACTCAAAATTAGAAGTTGTATTTGAAAGATTTTACCAAACTCGAGAAAAGCAAGTAATTGGCAGTACCGGCTTAGGCTTGCCGATCGCTCAAGAAATTGCCAAACGTCATCAAATCGAAATAAAATTAGAAAATATTAAGCCAACCGGCTTAAAAGTAACCTTCTTTCTTAAAAAACAAGAAAACTTAATATAAAAGTCATAATTTTGTCATATTTTCTTGTTAGAGTATCCTTAGCAGAAAGGAGTGAATAGAATGAAAATGTTGCGGAAAACAGTTATTGTGTTTGGAGTCTTCTTACTAGTTTTTCTAGCTGGTAAATTTACACACAGTATTTTTGCAAGTGAAACTTTTGCTCGGGTAGAAAATAACAATGCTGGATTTAAAATGGGAAAACAAAATCGTTTTCAAGAAAACCAGGAATGTTATCAAATAGAATTACGGGATAAAGTAGTGGCTGGTGAAATAACTGAAAGTGAAGCTAAAGAACTATTAGCACAGCGCTGCGAAAATCGTCCGGCCGATGCTCCAATGCAAAAGAGATTTCAAACTGAATTAAGACAACGGTTCACTGCTGGAGAATTAACTGAAGAGGAAGCCAGGAATTTGATGAGAGAACATCGTGCTAATTTATCGGAAGATGATGCGGGACAAATGCGCCAACATAAAAGAATGCAACGTTGTCATGAGTAAAAGTAATTCGTGATTAAAAACCTATCGATATAAATAATTTATCTTTAGGTAGTTATTAGTAAGTGATTTTGATACGTTTATTAATTTACAATAAACGTATCTTTTTATTATTTGTTTTGATAATAAATAATAGCTAATTTTTGGGCTAAACCTTTAATTTGTGGAAGAGTTAAACCACATAAGGCGATTCGAATTCCTAAATTAACGGGTACAGTAAAAATATTATTTTCGATTAATTTTTGATGATATTTATCACGGAAATGATTGTCATTTACTTTAATAGTTACGAAAAAGCCTTCATGATAGGGATAAATTGGTAGCTCAACTTCTTTTGCTTCTTTTAAAAATAATTGACTACGCTTTTTTAAGAGTTGAACTGCTTTATTATTTTCTGCAATGTAAGCAGCTTTATTTTCTTGAATCAGTTTACTGAATGCCACCATTGTGGCATTATTGACGTTACTCCACGTGGCGCGGGCATAATTAGCCAATGCTACCTTGACAATATGATGTTGATTTTGATTGGAAGTAAGAGTAATTAATGCCCCTAAACGTTGTCCATAGGCTGATAAAGTTTTGGAAAGACTGACTGCTAGTCCAATTAAAAGATGTGGCTTAACTTGATTAAAGACCTCGAGGTAGTTTCTGCCTGCTTCTAAGTCATTAGTATAATCTAGATAAGCAATATCATTAATTAAAACTATTGGATTATGTTCAAAACTATTTAAAAATTTAATAATTTCTTGCCAAAGTTCTTTCCCAAAAGAATAACCGGTTGGGTTATGACTTGGATCATTGATAATTATCGTGAGACGTTTTTGGTGCTTTATAATTTCGGTAACTTGTTTTTTAAAACTAGCTAAATCAAATTGATTGGCTTGATTAAATAAGTTGTAAGGAGTCGCGATTAAGTTTCTTGTTTCTGACATTAATTGATATGAAGACCAGGCGATTTCTGGAACTAAAACTTTTTCACCGGATTCTGGGAAAACCGTTAGTGCTGCGGCAATCGCTCCTGAGCCACCTGGGGTAGCTAAAACTTCCGGTTTTAAAGTAATTTTGTCAGCTAAAATCCAATCTTGAATCGCACTTAAAAAATCAGGGTTGCCCACTAAGTCTTGAGCATAGGCGGCATGAACTTGATTTTCTAAATTTTTAAATTGCTGATAAAAAGTCTCATAAGTGAATAATTGTCCTGCTTCATCCACTAAAGAACCTAAGGTAGCGTTAATGACTTTTAAATCAGGATTTTCTCTTTTAACTTGATGATAAATTTTTAGAGTTCCAAAGACCGGATCGGGTCGATCTTGGATCTTTAAGGTTGGTTTTAAAAAGTTCATAAGGACCTCCTACTTATTAGCTGTATTATAACTTATATTTTCTAATTTGGAAAAGAAGAAATAGCGTTTTTCTTAGATTGAGTAAAGCCCTGAGATAAGTTATAATTTAAGCGGAAGATTATGGATAGGAGAAGTTTTGTGAAAATTATTGTTTGTATCAAGCAAGTTCCAGCGACCCAAAAGATTGG
>CAYUXU010000066.1:0-3604 GCA_964449005.1 uncultured Erysipelotrichaceae bacterium
TTAATACCATTAAATAGAGTTAAATTCGTTTTTAAACTTGGGATGACAATTTGTCCAATAATTTGATGATAATTTATTTTACTTTTTCGAATCTCAACAAAAGTACCAGAAACTGAAATAAAATCAACCAAATCAAAATCATAGCTAGTTTCACTTAGTAAATTATCTTTCAAATCTCTTTGATCAAGCTCATCAATATAATGATTTAAGCTATTTGAATAATTTTTCAAATAATACTCACTAACAATTGGCAAAGCTAATAAGACAAAGCCAATCACTATCAAGATAATCCCAGTTATTTTTAAAATATTTTTTCTCATAATTATATTATAACCTACTTCTTAAAATAAATATTTAAAAAAACCTAATTACAATGAATTAGGTTTAATTATTTTATTAAATTTTGACAGTTACGTCAGTACCATGTTCTTGAGCATACTCTTTAAAGTAAGCTAAGATGTTTTCACGTTGTTCTGGTTTTGAAGGACGACATTTTGAGATAAGCACTTCTTCACCTTCAACTAAGGCAGTCGCAAAAGCTTCACAGCCCGGATGCCCACAAGCACCACAATTATAGCCGGGAAGTAAGTTAGTGACATCTTCGATACGACTATCAAATGGTACCGCAAACTTCTCACTAGCGATTCCTAAAGCAAAGCCACAAACGCCACCAATCACACCCATTACTGCAACTGCAGAAATAAACTCAACCATATTACCTCCTAATCTGCCTTTCCAATTGAACAACCCGTACAACCATGTTCAATTAAAGGACAGCCACTAGGCTTACTTGTCTCACTATTTAAAACATAAGTAACCCCGTACAGCACTGCTAAACCAACTACTAATAATAATCCATAAAATAATTCCATTAGATAATCCCTGCCAATCCACTAAAAGCAATTGCCATAATTCCTAAAGTAATCATTGCGATAGGAATGCCTTTAAAGGCTTCAGGAACATCCGCAATTGCTAAACGCTCTCTAATTGCGGCAAATATAGCGAGCAATAAGGCAAAGCCAATTGGAACTCCAAACGAATAAACCACAGTTTCTAAGAAATCAAAACGTTGATTAATATTTTCTAATGCCACAAATAACACCATACAGTTCGTCGTAATTAATGGTAAATAAATTCCTAAAGATTTATATAAAGCTGGAAATGATTTTTTCATAATCATTTCAACAAGTTGCACTAAACTAGCAATTACTAAAATGAAAATTAATAAATCCATAAAAGTAATTGAAAGTGGAACTAATACTAAATGATAAATCCCATAAGAAACTAATCCCGCTACTACCGTAACAAACATTGCGGCATAGCCCATCCCAATTGAAGATTCTTGACTATTAGAAACTCCCATTGCCGGACATAAGCCTAACATTTTACTTAAGACGATATTATTAAAAATTACAGCGGTAAAAAACAAAGAAACTAAATGCATCTTATTTACCTTCCTTTCGACTATTCATCAAGAAATTGCTGGCGGCAATCACCAAGGCAAAGACTAAGAAAGCTCCGGCTGGTGTACCAAATAAAGCAATTTTGAAATTCTCAGAAAATAATGATAATTTAAAAATCTCACTATTAGTAAATGGGTTACTTAAAACTAAAGCTCCCGTACTTAAAACCTCACGACAGACTGCCACTAAAACTAAGGCAATCGTATAACCAATTCCCATTCCAATTGCATCCATTAAACTTAAAGAAACGGAATTATCTTTGGCAAAAGCTTCCGCTCTTCCTAAGACAATACAATTAACCGTAATTAATGGAATAAATACTCCCAGTGAAGATGAAAGATCTGTGGCATAAGCTGCCATCAGCATCTCTACTGACTTAACAATGGTTGCGATAACAACAATAAAAACTGGAATTCTTACTTCATTAGGAGTAACCTTGCGGAGTAAAGAAATAATGGTATTTGATAAAATCAAAACAACCGTCATCGCAATCCCCATCCCTAAAGCATTATCTAATGAATTAGAAATTGCTAAAGCGGAACATAGCCCTAAAGCTAAAACAAAGACGGGATTTTCTTTAAAGATACCTGCGGTTAATACATTTTGTTTTTTCATTTTATCCCTCCTATTTATTCAAATCGTCCATTACGATTTTCACTGCTTTAATCATGGAACGACTCGTCGCCGTAGCTCGCGTGGCGGTAGCTACTTCTTGATCATAATCGATGGTTGATAGACCTTCAAACAGTTCATAGTAAGCTTCATTAACAGTTCGATCTCCAAAACCAGGAGTATCCCCGAAATGAATATATTCAATACTGACCAGCTCTTGGTTAGTTGGGTCTACTTTAATTTGATACTCATTTGGCGTATAATCGCCACCATGACTACCATCATTATCAACTAAGCCAAAACCGTTAATTTTAATATGGTAAACTTTCAAATTATCTTCATCGGTGATAGAAACAATTTCCCCTGCATAAGGATCTAAAGCATCACTATTGAAAGCTAATTTTTCATCATTTAATTCAACGGTTGGAACTTCTGGTTTTGGACCAGCTCCAGGACCTGTGATTCCTTTTAAGGCATTGAAGTGTGCTTTGGCAGCATCTAAAGCCTTAATAACTGCCGCCGAACTGACAGTTGCCCCTGATATCGTTGCGACTTCATCATTACTATTAATTCCAACAATCCGATCGACAAAGCTATCAGCTAAAACCGCATCTCCAATACCGGGAGTATCATTAAAGTAAACAACTTGATAACCAATAATCTTACCTTCATCACTAAAACCAACCATAATAGTAATTGGTTCACTAAAACCTTGGGCAGTTGCTTTATAAACATAGCCTTGGTCTTTCGCAATAAAGATTTTTTCAATTAATTTAGTACTATCATTACTTACATCAATTTCTTCAAAATTAGCACCCGGGAAAATCTTTTCTAAGTTTTCAATCTCGGCTTTTAATTTTCCTTCATTGATTTTTTCATATGTTAATTGATTCATACCAGCTAATACAATCCCAGCTACTAAGCTGACGATTAATAAGAAGCTGGCAAGAACTAAAGTTTTTTTCATCTTAACCCTCCTATTTATTCAAATCGTCCATTACGATTTTCACTGCTTTAATCATGGAACGACTCGTCGCCGTAGCTCGCGTGGCGGTAGCTACTTCTTGATCATAATCGATGGTTGATAGACCTTCAAACAGTTCATAGTAAGCTTCATTAACAGTTCGATCTCCAAAACCAGGAGTATCCCCGAAATGAATATATTCAATACTGACCAGCTCTTGGTTAGTTGGGTCTACTTTAATTTGATACTCATTTGGCGTATAATCGCCACCATGACTACCATCATTATCAACTAAGCCAAAACCGTTAATTTTAATATGGTAAACTTTCAAATTATCTTCATCGGTGATAGAAACAATTTCCCCTGCATAAGGATCTAAAGCATCACTATTGAAAGCTAATTTTTCATCATTTAATTCAACAGTTGGAGTGTCATCACCATTCCCGTTACCATTACCATTGCCACCAGCTTCTGGTTTTACTAAAACAGTTCCCATTAAAACCGCTAAAGCTACCCCTAAAACTACGACAGCTGAAGTTACGATTTGGTATTTCTTATATGATTT
>CAYUXU010000066.1:3704-5322 GCA_964449005.1 uncultured Erysipelotrichaceae bacterium
CTACCCCTAAAACTACGACAGCTGAAGTTACGATTTGGTATTTCTTATATGATTTTATTTGTTGCCCATCAGTTAAGTTTTCAATAACTGGTGTCAACATATTCATTAATAAAATTGAAAAAACAACACCTTCAGGCATATTTGACATTAACCGTAATAAGACCGTTAAAATCGCTGCCCCTAAGGCAAAGACGACTCGCCCGGTTGCTGAGGTTGGATTAGTGACTGGGTCCGTTAACATAAAGACTGCCCCAAACATCACCCCGCCAGTCAGAATATGATAAAGCGGATATAAAACTCCAAGTCCATTCATCAGACCAACAATTAATGTTAAAACAAAAATAGTTGAAACATAAACCACCGGTACCCGCCAGTCAATAACATTTCTCAAAGCTAAGACAATTCCAACTAATAAAATTATTAATACACTGGTTTCACCAATTGAGCCAGGATGCCAACCTAAAAAGACATTCCATAACCCACCAAACTGATCAAAGACACCTTTTAAAGCTGCATTATCGCTAACGAGCCAACCTAAGTTATTGAAGGTCGCAACTGGTGTTGCCCCAACCACTAAATCCGCAGCTGTTGCGGTGGCAAAACTAGTAAATACTACACCACGAGCCACTCCAGCTGGGTTAAAAATATTATGACCAAAGCCACCAAAAACTAACTTACCTAAAACAATTGCGATAAGTGAAGCAACTGCTAAACCATAATAAGATAAATTAGCAGGCATAATTAAAGTTATAATAATTCCCGTTACCCACGGAAAGGAATTCTTTAAATAATGTAAGACTGGTTTTTTCAGTGCTAAAGCCCATAAGACTTCGACTAAAACACAAACACCAACCGAAATTACCATCATCGTACTAATATGGGATACAAAACTACTACCATATTCGGGATGTCTTAAATAAAACGTTACTGCAAAACCAAATACTATTAATAATCCAATAGTTAAATCACGCATAATCGCTTGAGTTGATTGCTTTTGATAATAACCAGGATTAGGACGCATTGTATATTTCATTTTATCCTCCTTCACTACCTAAGCGACTTTTCTTTTCGCTTGACGTACGGCTTCAGTCACTTCAAGCCTTGAAGGACAAACAAAAGAGCACATACCACATTCAATACATTCTTGCGGTCTTAGTTTCGCGAGGGCTTTTAAATCACCCTTATCAGACCACTGCATAATCCGAACTGGTTGTAAACCAGCTGGACAATAATCACTACATTTACCACAACGTAAGCAAGCTAGAGATTCGCGAGGTTTGCTTTCCATGACGGTAATCGCATTAGAATAAGGAGTAATCACAAAGTCCTCATTTGGCATTGAAAAGCCCATCATTGGACCACCAGCAATTAAAACCACATTCTCACTACGATAGCCACTTAATTTCGCAACGATATCATTAACTTTAGTACCAACTGGAACTAAAACGTTTTCTGGTTTAACTAAGCCGTCACCACTAAAAGTAACAACTTTCTCCACAATCGGGAGGCCTAAGGCTAACGCTTTCCCCAGTTGAATAGCCGTTGTCACGTTATTGACAATTACTCCGACTTCACTTGGAAGGTCATTGTAACGCTTTTTAAAAACTTCATAGACTAA
>CAYUXU010000066.1:5332-5605 GCA_964449005.1 uncultured Erysipelotrichaceae bacterium
TTTCTGGAATTGCCTTAAACAATTCTTTCAATTCAGCAATTAAAGCACCGCGATCTTTTTTGATAGCCACTTTCATTTGTTTGGCTTGCGACATTTTTAACATCGCTTTCAGACCAATTAATAAGTGTTCCTGATCGTGGCAAACTTCTTTGTAATCGGCAGTAATAAATGGTTCACATTCCACTGCATTAATTAAGACACTATCAATGTCTTTTGCAACTTTGTATTTGAAATATGTTGGGAATCCTGCTCCACCACAACCAACGATGCCAG
>CAYUXU010000067.1:0-5543 GCA_964449005.1 uncultured Erysipelotrichaceae bacterium
CATTCCGGAGGGGTAGCGAAGTGGCTAAACGCGGTTGACTGTAACTCAATTCCTTAGGGTTCGGCAGTTCGAATCTGTCCCCCTCCACCATTTTTATTGGGGCATAGCCAAGCGGTAAGGCATCAGACTTTGACTCTGACATTCCCTGGTTCGATCCCAGGTGCCCCAGCCAAGAAGTGACCCGTTAGCTCAGGTGGTAGAGCATCTGACTTTTAATCAGAGGGTCGGGCGTTCGAGTCGCCCACGGGTCACCATTATCCTTTTGCGGATGTAGTTCAATGGTAGAACTTCAGCCTTCCAAGCTGACTACGTGGGTTCGATTCCCATCATCCGCTCCAATAAAAAATAATTCTATTTAAGAAAATAAATCATTAAAAATACTAATTCATACCACTCTGAATTAGTATTTTCATATTCCATTAATTTTTAAAGAAAATTAGTAATTTAACTGTTTAAACTAATTAAACTCAACATATTGACTAGTATTAAATAAGAAATGATTTACTTTTAAATAAATTTCATATTTACCAGAGAGTCCAATCGAATTGATATAGTAATCAAGATTAATAATATTTTCATCATCGCTATCTTGATTAAAGATACCAATACACATCGCCGTATATGGTGTTTTCGTGACATGAATCTGATAGATTTTTTCGGTTTTTCCTTGTTTTAAAATTATGTATACTTCACTGCCTTTTTGAAAAGATCCACTGACTACTAAACGTTTTGGTTCAAGGTTTAACTTTAAATTATATTTCTTTGGTAAATATCGAAGAGCTGTCCAAAATTTAATACTTTGCTCAGAAGTAGTAGTTACTTTAAAGTCACCAATCCTTTCACCTGAACCAAAACTAAGTGGATTTAAATCTTGGATATCTAATTTTTCCGCTCGATAATAATTACTTGGTAGTTTTAATTCATAAATAATTTGATTATCCAATAATTCAGTTGTATAACTGGTTAATGTAGCATTTTGCTCCATAACTCCCGGTTGATTTAAAGCTTGGCCGTCTTTTTCGCCAATTCCACCACTATGTATTAAATAATGCTTTTGACCAAGTTCATCAGCTTCAGAAATGTAAGGCGAATAATAACTGCTGCCGCGTTCTTTGCCATATTGAAACACTTGTTCAACGGTTTTATTATCTTGATCAAACTGATAAATGACGGCTCGTGAATAACTATCATTAGCTGAAACATATTCGTCTTTCAATTTTGATTTATTATTGCCATTATCAAATAACAATAATTTGCCATCTTCAGTAATTTTGGCAGCATGTTGTGACCATTGGTATTCAAAGGGTACTGAAAGAGGTTTTAAAAAGTAAGGAAGAAGTGCTTCATCCCAATTAGTTGGATCTCCTAAAATCCAATTTAAGTCTCCGCTTTGATAGTCTAAAGAAATAACAGCATCTTGATGGCGACCTGACAAAATAATAGCATCATTAAATTTATCATAATAAACTGAATTATTATGAAACCAGTCATGATCAATCCAGTTTTCTGATTTACCTTGATCTTTCGGTAGGGCTAAGGCAACATCCCAAGTTTTTAAGATAGCACCACTATTTCGATCAAGTAACACAACAAGATCTTCAACGGTATGACGTTTAAAATCACTTGTTGCAACTAGTAAATTTCCATCTTCCATTTCGAAAACATCATGGTGGTAGCCACCAGGCAATAAATATTCTCGATAAATTTTTCCAGTCAAATCGATTTCTGATAGACCGACTGTGTAATAAGGACTATTGATTAAGCGGTCTGAGCCAACTAATAAATGACCATTTTTTAGCAACTTAATATCCCAAGAGTAACTTTTGTTTATATACCAGCGAACATCACCATTAACATCATAGCCAGCCATTTGCCCGCTGGCAGCTGGCGAGACTAAATAAAGGGGGTTATCAAGTTTGCTTTTATCAGCAATGGGCTTTTCTAATGGCAAGATAAAGTCATCTGGCAATGCTTCAGTTTCAATCTGGTGGATAATTGAAGTATTACCATCAGAAACTTCCACTTGATTAATTTGATTAGGATAAAGACCATAAATAGGAATGAAATGGGTGGTATTTGCTGGATAGAGTTTTTTAAAGGTTGAATTTTCATCTTCGCCGAAAACTGTAACCGTGATTTCTTTGTTTTCTTTGGAAGTAAAGGCAATTAAGGCTGTTAAAGGAGCTACTTGATAGGGATTAAGAATAATTAAAGGTTTTTCAATTGTATAGGAATTAGATGATAATTTATTTAAATATTCATTTTCAAGATTATGTTGAGCAACTAATTCATCTTCAATTTGATTAACCGGTCGGTAACTTACCAAGAGCCAATTATAGCTAACAAATAAGAGAAATATCGCTAAAATAATTGTAATGATTTTTTTAAAATGTTTTCTTTTCATAGTAAACACCTCATTTTTATTATAGCACTTTTAAACTTTAGTTAAAATTATCACATTTTATATAAGGCACTTAATTGTCTTATTTAATGGCAATAATATTTGCTTTTAACAATTTAGTAGTGCTAATATTTAAGTTGAATTATTACAAGTATTTAAAAATAAATCCAAAGGGGCGATGAATTGACTACTCATGCAGCGGTTATTTTACCAGTTAAGATCAAAAAAGCAATAATTTTAGATTATGCCTTTTTAGCAGATTTAAATCCAGCAACTTACCAAAAACCAGCTGGCTTATTAGTTTTTCAAAACGAAGTTTTAATTGAAAGATTAATTAAGCAACTTAAAAATAGTGAAGTTGAAGAAATATATTTAGTAGCGGGATATTACTCAGAGAAATTACTTGAAATAGAAAAAAAATATCAGTTAAGACTTCTTATTTATGACAATTTTCAAGATGTTAGTTTTCAAAAATTGTTACAATTTCTTTTGCCATATTTAGATCAAAGTTTAGTTATTAGAAGTAATTTATATTTTACTGATTTAAATTTAAACTCATTGAAACTTGAAAATTGGTGTATTTATGATAATTCATTACATCATGGCAAAGAGTATTTGGGAGCTTTTTATCTAGATAAAGAGCTGAAAGAACTTGTATCACTTTTAGATAAGTCGTATTTTAATGAAATAGAGCTTTTCAATCAATTTTTACAATTATTTAAAAATGTTAAAAATCAATATAACTTTTATTTATTGAATCATATCAATCAAGCATTAAAGCTAGATCGAAATTTTTTAATAACTAATAAAAATGATGTCTTAAAAACGATTGCTAAGATTTTCCAAATAGATTTAAGTCTCTTAAAAGATTTTCATATTATTAAAAAAGGTATGACTAATAATTCCTTTACATTTTCCATTAATAAAAAGCAGTATATTTTTCGTCTATCGGGATTTGGTAGTGATAAATTATTAAGTAGAAAAAATGAGGCTGCAGTATATCAAACACTAAAGGACTATGATATCTCTGATGAAGTAATTTACTTTGATGCCAATAAAGGATATAAAATTGCATATTATTATCATGATTCAACTTCATTAACAGCTTATCGAGCTCAAGATATTTTTGATGCGATGGAACTTCTTAATCGACTCCACCAAAAAAAGTTGGTAGTGAATCATACTTTTGAATTTTCCAATTGGTTAGAAACTTATTACCAGTTAACTTTAAAACAAAAGGTAAGTTTTCCAGATAACTTTGCCGAATTTAAAGTAGCGATTGAAAAATTGATTAAAGAGTTGCAGCTCCTTAATAGACCAGCAGTTCTTTGTCATATTGATAGTGTGGCAGGTAATATTTTAAGATTAAAAGAAGGGCGTCATATTTTTATTGATTGGGAATATGCTGGCATGGCTGACCCGATCCTTGATGTCGCGATGTACGCCATTTCGGCAAATTATAATCCAAGCTTAGCTAATCAACTTTTAAATGTCTATTTAAAGCGGGATGCCAGCGCTTTTGAGAGGAATTTATTTTATCATTATATTGTTGTTGCCAGCTTCCTTTGGTCGATTTGGGCCCTTTATAAACAAGCAATCGGGATTGATTATGAAAAATATTACACTGATAAGTATCAAATCGCTCAAAATTACTTCGATTTGTTAAAATCCTTTAAATAATCTCTAAAAAACTATATTTATTGCTTTATTATTTTAGCTATGATATTATTACACCGTAATAAGACGTAAAATATCGATGTAATTTCTAATTCCATTAAATGTAGTACTTCTTATTTTCTAGAAGTGGAGGTAAAAGTGGAAACTGGTAAAGTAAAATTCTTTAACGACAAAAAGGGTTTTGGTTTTATTACTACTGATCAAGGGAAAGATGTATTCGTACATTATTCATCAATTTTATCAGAAGGCTTTAAAACCCTGAAAGAAGGCGACTATGTTCAATTTGATATCGAATCAGATGAGCGTGGCGACAAAGCAATTAACGTTAAAGCTATTTAGTCGAAAGCTATTGAAAATTCAATAAAAGACGAATAAGGAAGTCAATCTCGGTTGACTTCTTTTTATAGATAAGATATAAAAATATAGAGGTAAAACAATGACAAATGATTTAAAAAAATATTTAAATATAAGTATGATAGCGGCCCTTTATACGGTGGTTAGCTTAATATTTGCGCCATTTTCCTATGCAGATATCCAAGTTCGATTAGCTGAAGCCTTAATTGTCATAGTTCTCTTTAAAAAAGAAGCTATTTATGGTTTAACCTTGGGCTGCTTCTTAACCAATTTGATTGGATTGATGATGGGATATAATATCATTGGCTTGATGGATCTCTTTTTTGGTACGTTCGCAACGTTTTTAAGTAGTTATTTAGCTTATCAGTACCGCAAAAAAATGATATTTAATTTACCACTTTTGTCTTTATCTTTTCCAGTGGTTTTAAATGCCTTAATTATTGGATTAGAGCTTAATTTAGTCTTATTTCCAAAATTTAATTTAATTCAATATATGATTTTAGCTAGTCACGTCTTTATAGGACAATTTATCGCCTGTATTTTAATTGGATTAGCTTTATATAAATTTATAAAAAGAATTAATCTTTTTCAATAATAAGTTAGATTCAACGGGCTAGTGTCATCTTTGCGATTATAGATACCTAAGTTTTTGACAACTCCACCGCTTAATTTTAATTCACGAACTAAGTCCTGATATTTATCGATTTGATTTTCAATATCTAATTCAAGATAGAAATAATAAGACCAAGCAGCTTGATGATACGGTCTTGATTTAATTGATTCTAAATTAAAGCCATAATTACTAATAATACTTAAGATTTGATTTAAAGCACCACTTTGGTGTTTTGTGGTGAAAAGTAGGCTGGCATACTTGCCACTTTGATTATGATGTTTTGACACCACCACAAAACGTGTAAAATTATCTGCATAATCATGAATGTTTTCGGCGAGTATTTCCAAATTAAATAGCTCGGCACTAGCAAGTGACGCAATAGCTGCTAAAGTAGGGTCTTTATTCTCTAAAATTAGAGCTGCAGCTAGGGCAGTATTTGGATAGCTGATTACTTTGACATTTAATCCTTTTAAAAAAGTGGAACATTGACTTATTGCT
>CAYUXU010000068.1:0-5535 GCA_964449005.1 uncultured Erysipelotrichaceae bacterium
GAAAACAATTTAATGGAGAAGGGCATTAATCCAAGTGACGTTAATCAAGCCATGATGATTCAAATTTCTAGTAGTGTTGATCAACTAGGAAAAGATTCGGCCAGCGGCTTCGCTTTTGCCTATATCTTTATGTTTGTCTTATATATGTTGGTTTTATTATTTGGTCAAACTGTTTCCGTCAGTGTAGCGCGTGAGAAAGACAACCGAACTATGGAGTTACTTATTACTAGTACTAACCCGAAAGTCTTAATTATTGGTAAAGTTTTTGCGGCAGGGTTAGCTGGGGTTATCCAAATTGGCGCGATTATTTTAACGGTAGTAATTGGTTTTCTTTTAAATCGAGCTAGTTATCCAAGCTTTATTTTGGAAATGCTTTCAGTATCGTTAAGTATTCCAACCTTAGTTGTATATTTACTATTTTCAATTTTAGGTTATATTTTATACTTATTTATCTTTGCAGCTTTGGGGTCTTTAGTATCTAAAGTAGAGGATGTTAACTCAGCGGTTACACCAATTATGTTGATTTTTATTGCTGCCTTTATGATTGCTAGTGTAGCTTTAAATGCTCCAGATTTAAAATTGGTAGTAATTAGTTCTTATATTCCATTTGTATCGCTATTTACGATGCCAATTCGTTTCATGTTAACTTCAGTTAGTTTCTTTGAAGTCTTAGTTTCAGCGGCTTTACTGGTAGTAACGGCAATCGCAATTGCTTATCTATCAATTTATATTTATCGTTTAGGTTCACTGAACTATGGTAATAAGATGAAAATCAAAGAAATTGTCAAGAGTTTTAAAAAGAGAAATTATGAAAAACTGGATTAATCTCCAGTTTTTTTATCTACTAATAATCATTTTTGAAGCACTAACAAAAGTTCCAATCGTACTACCGAGATTAGACATAATAAAGATGAAAAGTGCCCGCAAAGCTTTATTTTGGTACCAACCTTTCAGATGATTGATATCTTCGAAGATTGATTCAAAATCTTTAACAGTGGCAGGTCTTAGTTTTAATTCAACCAAACTGACTAAAAAACCACAAGCCAAGAAAGGATTGATTGAAGTAAACGGTGCCGCGAGAAAAGCAACTAAGATACTTAAAGGATGTGCTCCTGCGATTATAGCAAATAAAGCTGCGAACCCCCCATTGATAAAGACCCATAAGAAAAGATGACGTAGCCCGAGCTGGATATTAACGGTAAAGCCATAAACTATCATGGTAATGATAATAATTGGTAAGAGCCATTTTAGCCACATCCATTTAAATTTCTTTTTTGGGATTTCGATCAGTTTATTAAGATCGACTTTAGTTTCAAATTCAGCGATAACTCCTGGTAAGTGAGCAGCGCCTAAAACGACAAGAATTCTTTGATATGGTAACGAGCGAATTTTTTCAATCATGTAACTATTTCGTTCATACAAAATTACCTCGGCTAAAGCTGGGAATTCAGTTTCTAATTCTTTAATTTTTTCTGTTAAATTTCCAGCCGCCATTAAGGCAATAACATCTTCTTCACTTACTGCTTCATTGTCTTCTTGAAGTAATCCAGAAACTAGTTTTATTTTTTCTTTTGTGGATAATTTAGCGAAAAGTCTTTTAAAAGTAATCTGGATATCGCGGTCTATTAAGCGAATTGGAATCTTCATTTCTTTGGCGAGATTACTGGCTGCTTTCATTTCTTGACCTGGAGTAGTATCTAAACGTTCTGCAATATTTTTTTGGTATGCAGTTAAATATAATTGGATTAATAATGAAATAACTTGATTATTCTTAATAAAATAAAAGAGGTCGGTTTTTTGCCAACTTGATTGATTAGATAAACTTTGGTAACGATTTTCATCTAATTCAAGACAGATGACATCGGGTTGATATTCGATAATAGTATTTTCAACTGCTTTGACACTTTCGGTTGAAACATGAGCGGTTCCAACAAGAGTGATTTCTTTGTTTTGGTAATAAATTGTTTTAATTAACTGATCCATATTTACCTCTTTTACTAATTGTTTTAATTATAGCATCTCACTGCTTTAAATAAATAAAACTTTAAATTAAAGACGATTATTGTATAATATATAATATGTTATAATTGAACTGATAGAGGAGGAGAATTATGTTAAATTTTTACACATTCTCAAAATTCTTACAATTCACTCGAACATTTCTTGATATCATTATATTAAGCTTTATCTTATATTATAGTATTAAAATTGTCCGAAATAATTCTCGAACTGCACAAATCTTTAAAGGCATTATTTTTGTAGTATTGTTAAATGGATTAGCCTCAATGTTTGGCTTAAAATCGGTTTCCACTATTACTGAGATTTTTGTAACTTGGGGATTTTTAGCAATTATTATTATCTTCCAACCTGAGATAAGAGCCATATTAGAAAAGCTAGGTAAAACTAGTGTTTTTTCTAAGATCGCAACTTTATCTGGTAGTGAGCGAGGTTTATTAATTCAAGCTATAACCAAAGCTACTCAAGAATTATCTGAAAAGAAAACTGGAGCTTTAATAACAATTGAACAAGCTCAATCACTAAGTGATTTCATAAAAACAGGAACTCAACTAGATTCGGTTGTTACCGCTGAGTTATTAATGTCAATTTTTGTCACAAGTACTCCACTCCATGATGGAGCTGTTATTATTCAAGGAGATAAGATTGCTTGTGCCTCAGCTTATTTTCCACCAACTGAAAAAGAATTACCTTCGCGCTATGGTGCTCGCCATCGAGCTGCGATTGGAATAAGTGAAATTACTGATTCAATTACTATCGTAGTCTCTGAAGAAACTGGAGTAGTTTCAGTAGCTGAAGCAGGAGAACTTACTACTTTGACTATTGAAAAGCTCCAAACATATTTAGCGAAAGCCATCATTGAAGATGAAATTGATATTACGATGGATACTGCCGTAACTAATCCTGAAGTAGATAAGTTTGAAGCTCTTTATGAAGCTGACGCTAAATCATTAAAACCAGAACCAGAGCGGATCTTCGATATTTTCCGGAAGAAACCGAAGAGTCAAGAAACTAAAGAAAATCGTGTTAAGAAAACCGGAGCAAATAAAAAAGTGGAAGCTAAGGCGGTTTATGTTCCAACTGAAGACACCAAGTTAGGAAAGGGTGAAGATGATGGTAAATAATAACGATAACAATAAACGCATTAAAAAAGAAAAATTAGATAAGGTTGAAGTCGCTAAACAAATCGCTAGTCAAAAACAAAAGGTTAGTGATACTTTTGAATCAATTGAAAATTCTGTAATCCGTGTTTTCCGTTGGATTAGTGGTTGGGTCGATCGGGTCTTATTTAGTCAACGCTATAGTAAATTAGTGGCAGTCGTCTTAGCCGTAATTTTATATTCCTTCTTTTATTATGGTGAAGGTTCAATTTTAGATGTTTCCATTAAACCATCTTTACCGATTGAAAATATTAAATTAGACGTCAATGTTGATACTGAGATTTATGAGGTAACTGGTTTACCAGAAACAATTTCCGCTACAATTTTTGGTGATACAGCCGATATTCAAGCGGTAAAAAATAAAGGTAATCACCATGCTGTTGCCGACTTAACTGGCCGCTCAGAAGGACAACACCAAATTACGATATCACCAGTAGATTTCTCATCAAAAGTAAGAGTCGTTTTCTCACCTTCTTCGGTAGTTGTAACTATTCGAAAAAAGGTTACAAGCAAATTTACTTTAAGTCATGATTTTGTCAATAGTAATCAAATTGATCCAATTTATGCTTTAGGTGAGCCTGAGTTTTCTACCACAGAAATTTTAGTTAAGGCTTCTCAAACTACTGTCGATAGTATTGCTTATGTTAAAGCTTTAATCGATGTTAAAGGTCAAAATAGTGACTTTGAGGTTGAAGCACCAATCTTTGCCTACAATGCTAAAGGTGAAAAAATCAATGTTGATTTATTACCATCAATCGTAAAAGCTAAGATTCCAGTGACATCACCAAATAAATCAGTTGGAATTACAGTAGTGCCGATTGGTGAATTACCAAATAATCTAGCGATTGATTCGATTGATTTAGATCATTCATCAATTACTCTTTATGCCAATGAAAATGTTTTAACCAAATATCATGAAATTTTCTTAAATATTGATGCTACTAAGCTAACTGCAAGTAGTGAGTTTACTCAAAATATTGATTTACCTAGTGGAATTAGAAAAGCCAGCATTAGTAAAGTAAATATGAAAATTACTTTACGTCCCGCTGAAACTCGCGTCATTGAAGCTATTCCAATTGTTGTAACTAACAATATTCACGGCTATAAATATACCTTAGCTAATATTGAGGATGCTTACATAAAAGTAACAGTAATTGGTACTGAAAAGAATATCGCTGATATTACAGCGGAAAATATTGGTCGAGTTTATATCGATATGCAAGATGTTGAACCAGGTGATCGTGAACTACCAATTTATATTGACGGAAATAATCACCTTGTTAAATATGTTTTAGAAAAACCAGAGCTTCTTTTAAAAGTTATCGCAGGTAATTAAATATGGCTCAGTTGTTTGGAACTGACGGAATTAGAGGAGAAGCTAATCTTACCTTAACTGGTGAATTAGCAGAAAAGATTGGTCGTTACTTAGGCTATCGTTTTAGTTTAGAGAAACATGGTAAGATTATCATTGGTCATGATACGCGCATCTCTTCTTCAATGTTTGAAGCTGCTTTAACTTTAGGAATTACTGAAGCTGGTTCTGATGCTTATTTAGTAGGAGTATGTAGTACTCCTGCTATTTCCTATTTAATGTCAGTTCATGATTTTGATTGTGGAATTATGATTTCAGCCAGCCATAATGTCTATAGTGACAATGGGATTAAGGTCTTTGTTAAAGGTGGTTATAAGATTGATGAAACCCTTCAAATGGAAATATCCCAAGCTATAGTTAATCACACTGAAATCCCTTATGCTTTAAAAGATAAAATCGGAGTGAGTCATAATTTTGCTTCAGGTATTTTAGAATATTATTCTTATTTAAAGTCATTATTTAATTTCAATTTAAGTCATCTTAAGATTGGTTTAGATTTAGCAAATGGCTCTGCTACGGCGGGAGCAAAAAATTTATTTGAAAGCTTTAAAGCTCAAGTCTTAACAACTGCCGATCAGCCTACTGGAACTAATATTAATGACAATACTGGATCAACCCATATTGAAAATCTCCAGAAATTCGTCAAAGAAAATAACTGTGATTTGGGATTTGCTTTTGATGGAGATGCCGACCGTGTGATTGCGGTTGATGAAAATGGTGAAATAGTTAATGGCGACAAGATATTATACCTATGTGGTCTTTATAAAGCGAAACATGGTTTATTAAAAGCCCGGACTATTGTTACCACCCAAATGGCGAACTATGGCTTATTAAAAGCATTAAAAGCCCAGGATTTAAAATATGTTATCACTAGCGTTGGTGATAAATATGTTTACGAAGCAATGGAGCTAGATGGTTATAACTTAGGTGGTGAACAATCTGGTCACATAATTTTTAAGAGACATGCTTTAACGGGTGATGGCCAAC
>CAYUXU010000069.1:0-5498 GCA_964449005.1 uncultured Erysipelotrichaceae bacterium
TTCAGGTGTTTCGTCGCATGCATAACCAAACATAATACCTTGATCGCCCGCACCATCTTTATCTACGCCTAACGCGATGTCCGGTGATTGCTTTGAAATAAGTTCTAAAATTTGGAACGATTCAAAATAACCAATATCATTTAAAACGTCTCGTGCTATCTTTGTGATTTCAATATTAGCTTTTGTCGTCAGTTCTCCACCAACAACTAAAAAGTTGTCTTTAATAAAACATTCGATAGCAACACGACTTTCCTTATCCTGCTTTAAGCACGCATCCACAATCGCATCACTAATTTGATCGCACACTTTATCTGGATGACCTCTAAAAACTGATTCACTTGTTTTAATCTTCATAAAAACTCCTTTTATTAAAAAAAGACCTAATGGTCTTTATTGTTTAAGTTTGCTTCTTTTATCCGCCTTGGTATTACATACTTAATATTACATTCATCGCAACATTTTTCACCATCGTATGGTTTTGGATTATGTCCTATACCTTTTATCTCGTTGCCGCAAATACTACATGTTTTATTCATCAGTAATTACCTCATGGATATTATTTTCTGGAACGATAACAACAATTCGTCCACTAGTCATAAATTCAACAAGTGTATCTTCCTTATCTCCGCCAACCACAATAAGTGAGTACCAATTTCCTGCAAGATAAGAACCATCCATAAATACTTCATCGACAATTCCATCCACTTTGTGTAACCGATTATAGTTTTTAACTTCCGCTCTTACTTTCATCCCCTTAGTAATTTCCATAATGCTTCTCCTTTTGTTCATTATGTATATTCGCGTAATAAATAATTTATAGCAACAAAAAAAGTGGTAAAAATACCACTTTCAAAATAAGAGTTTAAATCTGATTAATATTCGTTATCTTGTATTGTCAATATATAGTTCCGATTAAGCAGAATGGTTTTTTTTGTAATTGGTTTCCTTTTACCAAGTAACTTGATGAACTCTTCATTAATATCCAGAACTTTTCCATAATACTCAATACTCTGTACACCTAAAGCAACTGATGCAACAGCTACTCTTATCAACACTTGTTTGCCGATAAACTGTTTTAGATCCATAATTTCACCTCATATTAAGGTTACATTTTTTTATTGACTTATGAAAGTAATGTTTGAATTTTTGTCATAAATTCACTTAGTAAATTATTTTTGACTTATTTGATTTATGCGAGTAATTCCACTTCTTGATTAAGCTGATAATCTTCAACCTCTGATAGCGGTATTTTTTTATCGCCTCTTATGAGAAAACATCCATCAGCTGATTGCATTAAACTTAAATATCGTTTAACAATTACGTCCATGTACCGTTCATCTAATTCCATAAGATATGCTCGGCGATTTAACTTTTCACTTGCAATTAATGTAGTTCCACTACCGCCAAATAAATCTAGGACAATTTCATTCTTGCGGCTTGAATTACTAATCGCACGCGCCACAAGAGGTATTGGTTTCATTGTTGGATGTAGATCATTCGCTTTTGGTTTATCATATTCCCAGATAGTATCTTGCGTACGATCATCGGCAAAATAATGACTTGCGCCTTCTTTCCACCCATATAAAATTGGTTCATGCCGCCAATGATAATCTTGTCTACTCAACACTAATGAGTTTTTAACCCAGATTAAACAACTTGATAATTTTAATCCAGCTCCTTTAAAAGCAGTTCTAAAATTTAGACCTTCAGTATCAGCGTGGCAACAATAAACTGCGCCGCCAGCCTTTAGGCTGTTTGCCATATTACTAAACGACTTACTAAGGAATACGAGAAAATCACTATCCTTTTGTTTATCGTTTTTAATCTTCATTCCGGTTGCGCCTTCGTAATCTACGTTATATGGCGGATCAGTAAAAATCATATCAGCGGTTGCACCATTCATTAATTTTTCAACAATTGTTGGATCAGTGGAATCACCGCACATAAGACGATGGCTATTTAACTCAAAAATATCTCCTTTTTGAGAATAGGCAACTTCAGGAATTGCGGCAGTTTCATCAAAGTCATCATCTTCTTGATCATCACTTAGCTTTTTCTGTAATTCCTCGAAACCGAATAAATCAAGATCAAGTTCAATATTATCGAACTCAAGCTTAAGCTTATCCAAATCCCAGTCGGCAATTTCTGCTGTTCTATTATCAACTAAGCGAAATGCACGTATTTGGTCTTCATTAAGATCATCTGCGACAATACAAGGAACTTTTGTGATTCCAAGTTTCTCACACGCCTTAATTCTTGTATGTCCTGCAACAATAACATTTTCGTTTGTAATTATCACCGGGACTTTAAATCCAAATTCCTTTATAGAACTCGCGACCGCATCGACTGCTTGATCGTTTTTACGTGGATTGTTTTCATAAGCTTTTAATTCACTAATATCTTTAACTACAATCTTGAGATTATTCGTCATCCCCATATGTCCACTCCTCCTGACTATTTTTAATCTTTTGTTCTGCGAGTTTTAACTCCTCGCTACGATCACTGAAATTGCGACCAAATTGTTTAGACAATAAATAAACGAGTGCTTTAAAATCCGGAGGAATTTGTTTTGTTACTTTAGTAACTTTCCGTCTTGGCGTTCCACCACGACCTTTATCCTCTACAATTTGCTCTTCATCTACAATTTCATATCCCATTGCTTTCTTATACATAGCGCCCATCAAATCCATCTTTAAGTCAATCTTTGCGGAATCCATTACTTGCTGGATTTCAGGATGCTTCTTTTTCAACCTAGAGAATGTGGCTTCATCGATACCGAGGCGTTTACACATTTCACGCTGCGTCACAAGCTTTCTTGCACATTCTGCAATAAATGCTTTGATCTCCGTCCACTTCCCAGAGTCAACCCACATCTCATAGGTATCTCTTCTTGGGCTTTTTCCCATGTCGATTACCTCCAAAACGTGTAAAAAAGCCAACGCTTCTAATATTTGCGCTGGCGGTGTTTTTGTATACTTCTATACAATTACATTGTAAATCACAATTAAACTATATGTAAGGTATACTTCGCTATACAAAACTATGCTTTACTATAATCTTTTGGCACTTCAATGAGATTTAATGCTTCGCGATGTAACTTATATAGATAAACTGTGCTGTATCCAAGATCAAAAGCAATATCCTCCCAGTTGCGACAATTAATATATCGCTCGCGTAAGACCAACTCCGATAATGGTTTATTAAGCTTTGCGATAGTTTCAGTAATTTCCTCTTTTAGTTTTAATAATTTATCTATTTCATCATGTATGATCTTTTCTAGGTTCATGATTTTATCAAAGTAAATCTCAAACGCTGCTTTTAAACTTGGCTTCTGTCTTATTTTATCTGGCTCATAGTTTGGTCCACTTGGCCCAAGTGCTAGATTATTATAGTACTCTAACTCAAGCTCATAGGATTTTATCCTGCTATTTAAGAATCGTGCTTGGCTGAGATATTCTTTGGCATCCATTGTTGATACGCTCCTTTCTTAGTCTATTTAATAATTTGTCAGGATCAAGGTTACAAAGTACACAGAACAATGGTGTTTCAATAAACTGTTCAATCAAATCAAGTTCTCTAATACATCGGTTGCGCAGTCTTTCGTATTGACTTTTGTTTTGGAGTCGCAACACCAACCCACGATCCTCTAGTCTTCTAAGTTTTATGAGTTCTTTTCGATAATCATCAATTGCACCTTTTACAATTGCTACTCCTAGTCTTTTAATTCCGTCTTCGTAAATCATAATTAATCCTCCATTGAAACTTTCACTGCTTTGAATAATGCATTCTGGAGTGTTTCTTTACCGTTCAATACTTTTAAGATTTGTTCATCAATTGTCCCGTCAGTAACAATGTGCAAAACCACAACCGTACTTGCATCTTGGCCTTGTCGCCAAAGGCGAGCTATTGTTTGTTGGTAAAGTTCAAGGCTCCAAGTTAAACCAAACCACACAATCGTTGATCCGCCTTCTTGGAGATTTAAACCATGTCCGGCAGATGCAGGATGGATGAGTCCAACTTGAAGTTCACCACTATTCCAAGCGGTTATACTCTCATTGCTTTTGATTTCTTGATAAACAATATCTAAGCTGTTTAATTTTTCTTTAATTCGGGCAAGATCATGTTTAAACCAATATGCTAGAAGAATTGGTTTTCCGTTTGCTGCTTCGATAATGTCTTCTAATGCTTCTATTTTTCGATCGTGGATTTTTTCGCTAGTGCCGTCTTCTAGATAAACAGCACCATTAGCTACTTGCATAAGCTTTCCACTTAGCACTGCGGCATTTGCAGCAGTGATTTCTTTATATTCAATCTCCTGAACCATGTTGTCTCTGAATTCTTTATAAAACTCATAGTCGGCATCTGAAAGATAAACTCGATGCTCACTACTAACTAGTTCTGGCATTTTGATATGATCAGTTGCTTTCATTGAAATAGTGATATCGCTAATAAGATTAAATATTGCTTCTCGTGCGCCAGGCAAAGGTTTATACGAATAGATAATCGCACCGTTCCGTTTGTCAGGTGTGAAAAAGTTGTTCCGGTAATGAGTAATAAATCTCCCTAGCCTTTTTCCGTAATCAAGTAAACGAAACTCTGCCCACAAATCCATTAATCCGTTGCCCGCGGGAGTTCCGGTAAGACCAACAATACGATCTGCATACGGTCTTATCTTTAGTAAATTCTGGAATCGTTTACTTCTCCCATTCTTAAATGATGAAAGTTCATCAATGACAATCATGTCAAACTTTACATTGACACCACTCTTCTCAACAAGCCACTGTACGTTTTCACGATTGATGATATAAATATCTGCTGGTTTTCTTAGTGCGGCAATTCGCTCTTTTTCTGTGCCAACAGCAACCGAGATAATAAGTTCGTCAAGATGATCCCATTTCGCTACCTCTTTCACCCATGTATCGCGCGCCACACGTAATGGTGCAATGACCAATATTTTATTAATTTGGAATGAATCAAATAAGAGATTATCGATTGCCGTTAAAGTAATAACAGTCTTACCTAAACCCATATCTAAAAAGATGGCCGAGATGTTATTTTCCTCAATAAAGTTTGTTGCATATTTTTGGTAGTCATGAGCCACATATTTCATCGATAATTCCTCCAATGTTTTTAACGTCATCTAGCACGTACGTAAGGAAGCCAAGTTCCTTTAATTGTCTAAGTCTTACTCTCTGCAGTTTTGTTGGTTTTTTGCCCGGAGCTTTTACTTCAACGAATCCTATTTTCGCTTTTGCTAATACAACAAGTCTGTCGGGCAATCCGTCAAAGCCAGGACTAGCGAGTTTTATTGCTAAACCGCCTCTTTCTTTTACCGCCTTCACAAGCTTACTTTCGATGAATTTTTCGCTTACCATATTCCCCCAAATGACAAGGTGTATCAAGTGTGTTTCCATAACTTTCCTATAGGTAGATTTTTTTTATTTTTCTTCCTTATACAAACTTTAGTAAATCGAGTTGATACACTTTGTCACCTTAGT